>CAMAYU010000010.1 GCA_945862235.1 Schlesneria paludicola DSM 18645 | reverse complement strand
GAATTCAAGGACATCAACGGCAGCGTACTCGACAACACCATCGTGCTGTTCGGCAGCGGGGCGAGTACCACTCACTATCCGAAGAACCTGCCGACGCTGGTTGCGGGCGGTTCCAACATGGGACTCAGGCACGGCACCTACTGGCGCGGTAAGGACGCGCGGATGTCGAACGTCTTCCTAAGCATCCTGCGGTCGATGCAGATCGAGGAACCCGCGTTCGGCGACAGCACGGGGACCGTGAGCGATTCCATCTTCGCGTGAGCTCGCAACCCGTGGAACAACGTAGGGTAAGCGTCTCGCTTGCCTGTGATCGCAGTTGAAAAGAGGGCAAGCGAGACGCTTACCCTACGTTGTTCCGCGGGCTGTTTACCGCTTCACTCATAGCTCGTCGCCGTCGTGATAGCGGAGTGGATGCCAATCTTTCGCGAGGCCGACCAGCTTGAGAAGCGATTCGTGATGGGTGTGGCACGCCACGATTCCCGACAGGCGGATCATGTTGGACTTGGGGTCGAGCCACGTCTCGCGGAAGTTGATGGCCTCGCCGTTGCGGGTCCAGACGGCATCTCCACCGAGGATGCGGCAGAGGTGCGAAGTGACAGGGAAGTCGTAGACGTTGGGAGAATGGATCAGACAGCCGTCGAGGTCTCCGCGCGCGATGAGTTCGTACGCGCAGCCGGTGAGATGATCGAGCGAGACTGTTTTCAAACCGAGAGCCTCCACTCGTCGAGCCGCCTCTTCATCGCGATGTTGAAAGCCGATGAGGTAGATCGTGTTGGAGTTAGGCCGCGCGGCTCTGTCGATCGGGGTGAGAGACCTCAGCACGTCACCGGCCGCGCGCGATGGATCGTCCGGGCCGCTGAGGATGTTTTCGTTTGAGGCTTCGATCCACCAGCCGTGTTCGCCCTGTTCGGGGATGTAGACGAGCGAGTACAGCACGGCCGCTTGCGACCGCAGATGCAGCATCACCGCGTAACCGTTGCTGGTGTGATCGCGATACTTTTTCGTGCCGTCGATCGGGTCGATGCCGATTGTGTAGTCGGCCTCTTGTGGGAAGCGAGTCAAGTCGCCGGTCGTCTCCTCGGCGTCGATGCGGCAGTACCGGAAGATCGGGTCGCAGTCGCGCAAGGCTGACACGATCAAACCTTGAATCGTCAGGTCGGCGAGCGTCAGTGCATCGGTCGTCGCCGAGCCGCTGTTCTTCCCCGCGACCGCAATGTTGTGATGACGAAGTTCTCGTGCAATCCCGCCCGCCCAACGGAGGACACTCGGCAGATGAACGGAGAGGGCGGTGATGATGTAGTCGTGCATGGAAAGCTCGTGGTGATTTACATGTAGGGTGCGTGGAGTCTTCGGAACGCACCGTTTCGAGTTCAGTTGGTGCGTTCCGAAGACTCCACGCACCCTACGGTTGATCGCTCGCCGCGAGCAGCTTCTCTGCCACATCGATCCCCGTCACTTTCGTAAACGCCTGCCAGCCGGGGACGGCGTTGACTTCGATGACATAACAGTTGCCTTGGCGGTCGTACAGCAGGTCGATTCCCGCGATGAAGGCTCCGGTGACGGCGGCGGCTCGCAGAGCGAAGTCGATCTCGCGCGGGGTGGCCTGGTGCGGCTCGGCGATGGCGTTGCGGGAGACGTTCGTGCGGAAGTCGTTCGGCGAACGGCGGCGAATCGCACCGAGTGGCTGTCCGTTGAGCACGAGGACTCGCACGTCAAAGCCCTCGTGGTCGATGAAGCGTTGGAGGTAGAGGACCGAGTCCAACCTCATTAGTGTGCGGAACGTCCGATGGGCGAGATCGGGATCGCTGACGCGCACGATGCCGCGACCTTCAGCGCCAAACAGCGGCTTCACGACAACATCGCCGCCGAGTTGGTGAAAGGCGGCCAGCGCATCGTCCTCGTGTTCACAGACGATTGTTTCTGGGACGGGCAACCCGGCCTCATGCAGCTTGGCCGTGGTGAGGTATTTGTCCACGGCGCATTCGAGTGCCTTGGGCGAGTTGATGACCTTCGTGCCTGCGGCTTCCAGTCGTCCCAGCACATCCATGCGATAGACGACTTGTTCGAGCGAACCGGGGGGCATCGTGCGGACGAGCAGGATGTCATGCGCCGTAGAACGGCCCCCTTGGTCCGTTCGCGGTGCCGTGCGGATCAAGGGGGCCGCACTACGGCTCCCGACGCTGGCCACCAGCCGCTCGAAGTCCAGCCGCTCGCAAGCGTCGCCTCGCGCGCGGGCCGCTCGTTCCAAGTCGCGGTAGTACCAGCTCCCTTCGCTGGCGAGGATGCCGATGTTCACGAGGAGTCCTAAATCCCAAACGACCGCTTCAGCACGTCATTGTTCACGCGACCGGCGACGTGGACTCGGCCGGTATCGACGTTTTGGAAGACGATTTCGGCGGGGCTGAAGAGCAGGGGGTCGATCTTGTAGAAGTCTCGGCCCGCCGCTTCGAAGACGCTGAGGAACGGTTGGCCGTACATCGGCGAGGAGCAGGACGGAACCTTCTGGGCGATGGCGGCAATCGACTCGTCATCGCCGTTGACCCACAGCGTGACGCGGCCTCCGTAGAGGATCGCATCGTTCGTGCGACCGATCCCTTCGAGATCATTCTTCGCGACGGGAGGCAACGGGGCGGAGCCGGTCGCGCTGCGGATGCGGTTCACGTCGAAGCCAACTTCGTGCAGCTTGTGCAGTGCGGTTTCGATGGACCTCGCCACGACTTGCAGGTTGCCCGCCATGCTCGATGTCGGTGCGACGCAGAGAACCACATCAGACGCCTCGACGTTGGTGTGCTTGGCGATGTACTGAAAGACTTCTTCGCCGGGAAGCTTCGGCGTTTCGAGGACACCGACGACCTGCTCGGCCTCTTCGCGGTACCAGAGCTTGTCGAAGAGTTGTTCCTTGGCGTAGACGGCGCGCATCGGACCGGAACCCATCGCGAAGAACTTGCCGACGCTGATCTGCCAGCCCGCGTACTGGCTGAAGAGACACGCGGCGACGGGCGAGTCGGTCACGACCTGCACGTAGGTCCAACCGATATCGTCGAGCAACCCCGGTTCGACGGTGATGTCAGCCAATCCGGACATGCAAATCGAGGCGAGGGCACACCCCGCCTCCAGCCCCCCTTCGGCATCGACACCGAAGTCGATCAACGTGCCATCGCCCGGTTGATCGTGTTCGATGATTCGCAGTCCCTCTGCGTCTCCGACGACATCCTCAACCAATTCCGACGCGATGGCATTCAGTTCGAGATTCATTTCGGGGCGATATCCTTGGATAGTTCTTGTGGCTCGGAGCGTAGACGAATCTCTTCTTGGCAACAATCACACGGTTTGATCTCGTACATGGGGATGGAACAGATGTCGCACCAGTAGTCGGTGTAGTGACGGCGACCCTTGTCGTCGAAGGTATAGACGGCGAGAACGTTCAGGTACGGCAGACCCGATCGGCGGAAACCGATCAGTTCGACATCACGGTCGCGCAGCCGTTCGTCCTGATAAAACGCGCGGCCCCGCCAGTCGGGCAGGATCGGGATCAGTTCGTCCGTCGTCTCCAAGGCGACTTGGTTTTTAAGTTCCTCGGGATACGCCTTTACCCCACGCCGCTTAATCGCCTCGTGCGTCTTGACCACTTTCCCCTTGAACAACTTCTTGGCGGGAGGCGGTTCTTGGGGCGAGGCGGCTGCGGTGGCTTGTTCGGTTGCAGCCTTGAGTGGTGAGGGCGTTTCGTCCGAGTGACCTCGCGCAGCAATCAGAGTCGCTGCAACGACAGCGCCGCTACACAGTCGCTGCGGCCAACCTGAGGCAATTCGTCGCGTGATCACAATTCGCCGCCTCTCTCCAATAAGAGCATCAATGTGCTCGAACCAAGTGATGTCCACGCAGTGAAACGAGATGACCCGAACACAGCGGGCGTTCGGGTCACATGGTGTTTTCGCGGTTGCTGACGCCGATTCCGATCAGTCGTTCCGCGATCGCCCGGCCAGCATGGCAATCAACCGTAGGATTTCAACGTAGAGCCAGACGAGTGTCACCATCAGGCCGTAGGCGGCGTACCACTCACAATATTTCGGTGCGCCGTTCTGCGCGGCCTGCTCGATGTAGTCGAAGTCGAGGACTAGGTTCATCGCCGCCACGATCACGACAACCACGCTGATTCCGATCCCCAGCCAGCCCATCGACATGATCGACACGTTCATGCCGAACATGCTCATCAGCATCATGGCCAAGTACATCATCGCAATGCCGCCTGTCGCAGCGAAGACTCCCAGCTTGAAGTTCTCGGTCGCTTTGATGATGCCGAACTGGTAGGCGATCAGCAACGAGAAAGTCGTTCCGAATGTGGCCAGCAAGGCTTGGAAGACGATCCCGTGGAACTGGGCTTCGTACATGGCAGACAGCCCGCCGAGGAACAGCCCCTCGGCCAGCGCGTACAGCGGGGCGGTCACGGGTGCCCAAGTTGGCTTAAAGCTGGTCGCGAGACCGAAGATCAGACCAGCCACTACGCCGCCGATCATCCACGGCACCGCACCTTGCATGTTCTGACCAGCCACCATCCCCCACGTCATCGCCGCCGCACCAAAACACAGCCCAAGCAGAATCATCGTCTTCGTTGCGGCACCCGAGATCGTCATCGCGTTCGATGATTCGTAGGAGCCGTCGCGGAATGAGTTGAAAGTAGAATCGTTCAGTGCTGGGTTGCCGCTTCTCATCGCTGAACTCCTGTGTGTAAGGACTGTAGGGACCGCACCCGAGTGCAGACGAACTATACGCACGCTCGGACGGGTTGGCGAGGAAGCTCAACTGGCATGTGACCATTCCGGATCATCGGCTTCATAAAGTTGTCGCCTTCGCTGGAGGCAAGGGACTCTGGCCGGATAGGCTGTGCGGGTTAGATCGAGTTGATGTCCCTCGTTCGCAGATCCGTGTTTCTCCTTTTCAATGGACTCTCCATGCAAACTCGTCTTCGTTCGCTCGGGCTGGGAATCGTTGTCGCGTCGCTGATCGTGGTCACCGTCGGACTGTCGCGATCCGTCGAACCAGCAACCAATGCGGCCGAGACACTTCAGGCGACAGGGCCGCTGAAGTGGTATCGCGGCAACATGCACACGCATTCCCTGTGGAGTGACGGCGACGACTATCTCGAAATGATCGGACTGTGGTACCGCGAGCACTCGTATGACTTCCTCGTCTACACCGATCACAACACGCTGGCCAACAAGGAGCGGTGGGTTGAGGTCGATAAGTCGAAGGGGATGCGTGCGGCGTTCGACAAACTCAAGTCCAGGTTCCCCGAAGGCTGGGTCGAGGAGCGAATGCAGCCCGACGAGAAGACGAAAGAACCGAAGCTGGCCGTGCGGCTGAAGCGGTTCGACGAGGTCGTCGCGAAGATCGCCGAGCCGGGCAAGTTCCTGCTCGTGCAAGGGGAAGAGATCACCGACAAGTTTGGCAAGCTGCCGATTCACATGAACGCTCACAACCTGCGCGACGCCGTGCCGCCGCTCGGGGGTGAGAGCGTGACCGAGGTCATACAGAACAATGTCAACGCGGTGATCGCTCAGCGCGAACGGACGAAGCAGCCAATGTTCGTCCACCTCAATCATCCGAACTACGGCTACGGTGTGACGGCCGAAGACATTGCCCCCGTGCGAGGTGAAAACTTCTTCGAGGTCTACAACGGTCATCCGGGCGTCGCCAACAACGGCGATCCCAATCATGCCTCGTGCGAACGGATGTGGGACATCGTCAACACGAAGCGACTGACGGAACTTGACCTGCCGCTGCTGTACGGGCTCGCCACCGACGACGGTCACAACTACCACAACATTCCCTCGCGCAGTGCCGAACCGGGGCGAGGCTGGGTGATGGTGCTCGCCACGGAGCTTTCGCCCGCATCACTGATCGAAGCGATGGAGTCTGGTCGCTTCTACTCGTCGTCGGGGGTCACGCTGGAGAAAGTTGAAGCTAACGCGAAGTCGCTCACAATCACCGTTCGTCCCGATACCGGTGTCACCTACACCGTGGATTTCATCGGCACCCGCCAGAACTTCGATCCCAAGAGCGAACCGGTGCGAGACAAAGACGGCAACGAACTTCGCGCCACCAGAAAGTACTCCGACACCATCGGAGCCACGCTGAAGACCGTCTCCAATTTGCAGGCGGGGCAAGCGACATCCGCTCAGTACGACTTCACCGGCAACGAACTCTACGTCCGTGCCCGAATCACTTCGTCCCGCAAACATCCAAACCCATCCACGATCGGCGAACCGGAACAGGCTTGGACGCAGCCGATGAGACCGTAGGCAAGCGGCAAGAAATCGCGGCCCATCGAAGCCTGACGCGCAAGCGAAGTGTCTTGATCGTCGAGTCTTCGCTTGCGCGTCAGCGCTTTGATCTGTGGTACGGCAACTCATGCCGCTCGACTTACTTCCCGAGCTTGTCCTTGAAGAGCTTCTGCATGTCGGACCAGCTCTGTTCGTCGGCAGCCTTGTTGTACTGGAGGCCGGGAAGGTTGAACTTCTTCGATACCGCATCGGCTTCGACGACGGTGAAGCTGTGGCGTGCGCCGGGGTATGCGTGGAACTCATACTTCGCCGCTCCCTTGTCGAGCGCGTCGCGGAACGATCTGACGGCCTCGGCCGGAATGAAGCCGTCGTCTGCGCCGTGGCAGATCAGGATCGAAGCCTTTGTCGCTTTGACTTGTTCGGGTGTCGGCGTCACCAACGCACCGTGAAAGCTCGCGACGCACTTGAGGTCTGTGCCCGCGAAGGCCAGTTGCTGGACCGTCGAGCCGCCGAAGCAGTAGCCGATCGCCGCGAGGTTGCTCTGGTCGCACTCGGGTTGAGACTTCAAGACCTCCAGCGCCGCCAGTCCCCGCTTGCGCCAGTCCTCGACGTTCATGCGAACCTTCCCCGCCATCGCTCCCGCGTCCTGAGGATGCTCGACCGTCTTCCCCTCGCCATACATGTCGGCCGCAAACGCGATGTAGCCGAGCTTCGCCAACATCTCGACCCGCCGTTTGGCATACCCGTCCAGTCCCCACCATTCATGCACGACCAACACCCCCGGCCGCGGTCCCGTCACCGCATCGTCCCACGCCAGAAAGCCATGACACTCCAAGTCGCCATGCTTGTACGTGATCTTCTTCGTCTGGACCGCTCCGTCTGCCGAGGCCGCAAGAACCAACAACCCGACCGCCAACATCACTGATTTCAACATGCTGCTTCCTCCTGAATGAATGTGTCCGCTGGAATGAGGTGACTCCAACCACTTGTGGAATCAACTGGCGGTGCAGGATAACCTGTGAGTGAGAGTGGCTCATGTCTGACAGACAAGAAAAGAGGACGGGGTGGGTGCGATGGCCTTTTCAGCAGAATTGCCTGATTTTCTGACGACGAATGCGGATGGATTCATTCGGTTCACGGGACACCGGATCGGATATCACCACGTCTTGGCACGGTTTAACGAAGGCTGCTCGGCAGAGATGCTGTGGGAGGAGTTCCCTACGCTCCCGCTGGCGACGATCTACAAAGTGATCGCCTTTCATCTGGACAACCTCGCCGACAGCAACGCTCACGTCGCACAGTGCCACGAAGAGATCACGCAACAGGCCGCGGAACCGGCAACGACTCCGAATCTCACTGAGCTACGACGACGGCTGGCCTTGAAGCAGATCGCTGGGGTGGGCTGATCAAATGCCGCTCGCCTTCGTTTTCGATGAACACTTGCGCGGTCCGGCTTGGTCAGCGGTCTGTCGCCATAATGCGACGACAGAGCCTCTACTCGATGTGGTGCGCGTCGGGGATCCCGATTGCGTTCC
The DNA here is from genome assembly GCA_945862235.1 of Schlesneria paludicola DSM 18645. Taxonomy (GTDB): domain Bacteria; phylum Planctomycetota; class Planctomycetia; order Planctomycetales; family Planctomycetaceae; genus Schlesneria; species Schlesneria paludicola_A. The sequence continues at coordinate 59,644 of CAMAYU010000010.1, read as the reverse complement.
ATTGGGGACAGACGACTCAGAGATTCTGCTGTGGGCCAAACACCAAGACCGAATTCTGGTGACGCGCGATCAATCGACGATGAAAACCCATCTCGACCAGCATCTCATCGCGGGGCACCATTCACCGGGAGTCTTCATGATTCGCCCTCATGGCCAACTATCTGCGGTCATCGAGTTTTTGGTCTTGGCAGACCAATTGAGCGATCCGCACGAGTGGCGTGACGCGATCACGTACATCGGCTGACTGCAATTGGCTCCCTGACTCCTGAACTCACTCACCAACGTTCCTCTCTTCATTCGTGTTATTCGTGAGATTCGTGGTTGGCCTCTGCCTTCACCTCGCGTCCGCCTGTCTGACCTTCAACGGAGTGGTTGCTCTCATGACCTCGCCTTACCTCGAACTCGTGGCCTCGTTGCGTCAGGCGTTTCCTCAGCCGGTGTCGGATCGGGTGCATGATGCTTACTTCGTGTTCTCGTTTCTGCGGGCGCTCGATCAACTCGATGAGATGAAGTCGGCGTCGCCGTTGTTGGGAGAGCCGGCGGTCTTGGACTACGACGCGGCCAAACGGTCCACGGTTGATGACGGGCCGAGGCCGCTCGAACAGGTGACGCAGACATTGGTGGATCATCTGTCGGGGATGTTTATCTGGGGCCATCCGCGTGCGCAGATCAACGTCATCCCGCCGCCGACGATTGCCAGCGTGATCGGCGGGCTGTTGCCGTCGATCTACAACCCGAACTTGTGTAGCGAGGAATCGTCTCGACAAGTGGCGGTCGCCGAGGTCGAAGTCTCGTCGATGACGGCGAGCCTCGTGGGGTATGACGCTCAAACTTCGGCGGGCCTCTTCACGTTTGGCGGGACGGCGACGCTGCTGTATGGCGTGAAGCTGGGTCTCGAAAAGGCGTGTCCGGGGTCGGGCAGGGCAGGGCTGCGTGAGCGAGCTGTGATCCTCTGTTCCGAGCGGGCGCATTACGCCTGTCTGAGCGCGGCCAACTGGCTCGGCATCGGGCAGGAGAACGTGATTCAAGTCCCCTGCGACGACCGGAACGAGATTCGTCCGTGTCTGTTGGAGTCGATGGCCCGCGACATCTTGAAGAGCGGCGGCAAGATCGCGGCGATCGTGGCGACGATGGGAACGACCGATCACTTCGGCTTGGACGATCTCGCCGCGTTGCATGATGTGCGCGAGCGACTGATCGACGAGTTCCATCTCGATTACCGACCGCACATTCACGCGGACGCCGTCATCGGTTGGGCATGGTCCGTCTTCAACGACTACGATTTTGATAAGAACTCGCTCGGCTTCCGGCATCGCACGGTCAGGGCACTCGCCGGGACGAAGCGTCGCATCGAAAAGCTGCCGCTTGCCGATTCGATTGGGGTCGACTTTCACAAGACGGGCTTCTGTCCCTACGTCTCGACGCTGTTCCTCGTGAAGGACGCTCACGATCTGGAGCTGATCTCACGCAAGCAGTCGGACACGCCGTACCTCTTCCACGACGGGCACTATCACCCCGGCCGCTACACGCTGGAGACCTCGCGTTCCGGCAGCGGGCCACTCGCCGCGTTGGCCAATCTGCGGCTGTTCGGCAAGAACGGATTGAGGTCGTTGCTCGGCCATGTCGTCTCGATGGCCGAAGTCCTGCGCGAACACTTGGAAGGCCACGCGGCAACGACCGTCTGCAATCGAGGCAACTTCGGGCCGGTGACATTGTTCCGCGTCTACCCCGACGGCGTGGACACCTTCGGCGTCCTCGAGCGCGAACAAAAAGATGCCTCGTTCCGCGACCAACTCCGCGCCCACAACGACTACAACCGCCGCATCTTCCATCTCGTCCAAGAAGACGCACTGAAGGGCGAAGGCGTCGTCATCTCGCTCACCGATTGCTACCGCGAGACCGACTACGGCGAACCAATGGCCGCCCTCAAAAGCTACATCCTCAGCCCCTTCGCCGAAGAACAGTACATCGACGCGGTGCTGCAATCGCTGTGGAAGGCGAGGGTGAAGATCGCGGCGGAGGATCACAAGTAGCCTGAGGTTAGCAGCTCGGTGAAATATGGGGCGGTTAGGACGCAGACTTTGTGATTGAGTCGTGGGGGGGTGACTCTGGCGGGCCTGCTACATCGGCTTGGTTCGGAATTTGTTGTCGATCCCCAGATGTCGTTTGAAACGGTCGCGGGAACGGAGTTGCCTCATCCTCACAAGCTGGTGCCCGTTTCAAAGGCAATCTGCGAGGCTGAAGGACCGAGGCCGGACGCTGCACGGCTCGACAACGAGCGGCAGGCACCCTTATTCCTAAGTTGTTATTGAGTGGCATCGGACATCGCTGTGCGTTGTCTGCTCGACTCAATGAAGCGCAGTCCGCTTCGGTATGCCGGTTGCTTGGTTGTGGTTTCTCGAAGGTCGGCTGCTTCACACATCGCTTGATCGGGATCGAGTTTCCCTCACTCTTGGCGTGGTCAACTCATGCGTTTGGATAACTATTCCACCGACGGTTTCTATGACGAGATGTTCGATACCGCAGGGCAACCGCGCGGCGGGGCGGATGCCTTGGCGAAGCGGTTGGCTTTGCTGTCCGACGGCGAATTGGTCCGACGGCAGAAGGCGGCAGACCTGACGTTGCTCAACATGGGGATCACGTTTGCCGTGTATGGGCACGAGGCGGGGACTGAGAAAGTCTGGCCGTTCGACATTGTCCCTCGCATCGTCGATGCCACGGAATGGAACAAGATTGATCGCGGGCTGAAGCAGCGCATCCGGGCGCTCAATATGTTCGTGGCGGATGTCTATGGCGAGCAGCGGATTCTCAACGAGGGCGTTGTTCCGCGAGACCTCTTGCTGTCGGCACCGTGTTATCTGCCGCAGTGCGTTGGGCTGAAGCCGCCGGGGGGAGTCTGGTGCCACGTCGTTGGAACCGATCTCGTGCGCGATGCGGACGGCGAGTTCTATGTCCTCGAAGACAATCTCCGCTGCCCGTCGGGGGTTTCGTACGTCATCGAGAACCGCGAGGTGATGAAGCGAACGTTCCCGCAAATCTTCGGTGGTCTCAGGATTCAACCGGTCGAAGACTATCCCGAACGATTGCTCGAAACGTTGCAGCACGTCGCGCCGGTGAATGGCCACGCTCCGAAGGCCGTTGTGCTGACGCCGGGCATCTATAACTCGGCCTACTTTGAACACAGCTTCCTCGCGCAGCAGATGGGCGTGGAGCTGGTGGAAGGCTCGGACTTGGTGGTGTCGGACGGCTACGTCTGCATGAGGACGACTCAAGGCTTGCAGCGCGTGGACGTGATCTACCGCCGCATCGACGACACGTTCCTCGATCCGCTCACGTTCCGAGCCGACTCGACGTTAGGTGTTCCCGGTTTGATGGAGGTCTATCGCAAGGGCCGCGTCACGCTCGCCAATGCGCCGGGAACAGGCGTCGCCGATGACAAGGCGGTCTACGCTTACGTCCCCCAGATCATCAAGTTTTATCTCGATGAAGAGCCGATCCTGAAGAACGTCCCGACGCGCATCTGCTCCGAACCGGATGACCTGCAATATGTCCTCGAACACATGCAGGAACTGGTCATCAAGCCGACGAATGAGTCTGGCGGATACGGCATCCTGATCGGGCCGCGTGCCTCGAAGGACGAGCTTCAGAAATACGCCGCGCAGATTCGCGCGAACCCTCGCAACTACATCGCTCAGCCCGTGCTGTCACTCTCGCGCGTCCCGACGATCGTGGACGATCACCTCGAAGGCCGGCACGTCGATCTGCGGCCTTACGTCCTGTACGGGAAAGACATCTTCGTCCTACCGGGTGGACTGACGCGCGTCGCACTTCGCAAAGGCTCGCTGATCGTGAACTCGTCTCAAGGCGGAGGAAGCAAGGACACGTGGGTCTTGGCCGAACCGGCACGCGAAGAGTTCGCCCGTCGCCCGAACTTTATGGACTCAACTGCGAACGGCTCCGTACTTGCGTGACAACGCCGCAGAATCAAAACTGAAGAACTCGCTGACACAGAGAACGCGGATCAAACACGGAGTACCAGCAGAAGAAATGGGAACACTGATCTCCGCTGATCGACACTGATTTCAACTGGTCTTTTGGCTTGAAACTCACCCCACCGGGTTTGTCCCTGTGGAATTCGGTTTTTGCACTACTTGTTTGTTGATGACGACCGGTTGTTTGTTGATGACGACCGGATTTGGATGTAGCGCAAAGGCCTGACGACCACACCGGCCAGTGGGAAGGGGTTTCAAAACAAAGCCTCGCTTGAGAACGGATTTGATTTGTCTGCATCAGGGCGATCAGTGGAGATCAGCGTTCCCCTCTTCCTTGCTTGAGTTCCGCTGCTGTCCGACTTAACGACTTCAACCTTGAGCTTCCCCCATGCTGAGCCGTGTTGCCGATTCCATGTTTTGGTTGAGCCGCTATATCGAGCGGGCCGAGAACATCGCGCGTTTTCTCGATGTCAATATGCACCTGACGCTCGACCTCGGTGAGAGCATCGACCAGCAGTGGTCTCCGCTGGTGGCGACCACTGGCGATCATGAAGTCTTCGCGGAACGCTACGGCCCGGCGACGCGCGAGAGTGCGTGGCAGTTCCTCACGTTTGATCGAGACAACTCGAATTCGATCGTGTCGTGTCTGTACTCGGCGCGCGAAAACGCTCGCACGATTCGAGGTAGCTTACCCTCGGAAGTCTGGGAGGAACTGAACAAGTTCTATCTGTTCGTGCGTGGAGCGGCCTTGGCCGAGACGACCGAACGAACCGGAGAATTTCTGAACGAAGTCAAGCGGTTCAGTCAGTTGTTGGTCGGCGTCATGGAGTCGCTGATGTCGCGCGATGAAGCTTGGCACTTCTCACGGATGGGCCGCAGCATCGAGCGAGCCGACAAAACGTCGCGCATCTTGGACGTGAAGTACTTCATCCTCTTGCCGACCTCGAACGAAGTCGGCACGCCGCTCGATGTGATTCAGTGGTCGGCGCTGCTCAAGTCAGCGAGTGCTTTGGAAATGTACCGGCGCGTGCGCGGGCGGATCACGCCGGAGAATGTCGTCGGTTTTTTAATGCTCGATCATGACTTTCCGCGCTCGGTGAAGTACTGCCTGCATCGGGTCGAGGAGTCGCTGCGCGCGATCACCGGTTCGTCCGCCGGAACCTATCGTTCGCTGGCCGAACGCCGCGTCGGACGACTGCGCGCCGAGTTCGAGTTCGCCCAACCGGCCGACATCATCCAAGTCGGGCTGCACGAGTTCATCGACTCGTTCCAGACGAAGCTCAACGATCTGGATGCGGCCGTGTTTGAAGCGTTCTTCGCCGTGAAGCCACTCGCGCTGGAATCGCTATCCGGGCCGACACAGAGCCAGACGCAAACGTAGGGTAAGCGTCTCGCTTGCCCGTCGCCGTTCTAAGGCGACCGGCAAGAGAAAGTAGACCCGACACTCCGTGGCGGGAACGGTTCGTGTCACGGAGTGACACGTCTACGTTGGGTCAATCAAGTCTTGCCGATCGCCCAAGGACATGGGCAAGCGAGAGGCTTACCCTACGGCTGAGGGTCGATCAGCGCGACATCGACGCTGACGCTCAGTGAGTGGCGGCCACCGCCGATGAAGACTCCCTTCAGGGGGCAGACATCGCTGTAGTCGCGGCCCCATGCGACCGTGATGTGTTCTAGGTTGGGGACGACGTTGTTGGTCGGATCGAGGTCGAGCCATTCGCCGCCCCCGAGATAGACCGATAGCCACGCGTGCGAGGCGTCAGCACCGACCAGTCGCGGCTTGCCGGGGGCGGGGCGAGTTCTCAAGTACCCACTGACGTACCGCGCGGCGAGACCCAGCGAGCGGAGCGCGGCAATCTGAAGATGAGCGAAGTCTTGGCAGACTCCTTTCTTCAATCGAAAGACTTCATCGACGGGCGTCGTCACGGTGGTGGCTCGTGGGTCGTAGGTGAAGTCTCGAAAAATCCGTTCGGTCAGTTCGGTCGCTGCGGCGAGAAGTGGTCGTCCCGGCGGAAACGATTTGCGCGCGTACTCGGTGAGTGGCTTGAGTCCGATGCTGCGCGATGAATCAAACGTGAACTCACTCGCCGCCAAGTCTGCGGGAGTCGTCGGCGTTCGCAAGGTCTGTGCGAGCTGGTCCCACGCCGGAGTTTGTTCGACGGGCGGCACCGTTCGTTCGCACAGTGTGACCTCGCTGACCGACGTGACCGTCATCTTGTCGTAGCCTCGGTTGAACGAGAACGCCCAGACGTGATTGCCGAAATAATCGCGGCGATGGTTGAGGCTGGTTGGCGAAGGATGGGCCTCCAGTTGGTGATCTTCCAAGCACTGAAAGGGCGTGTCCCGCGGCTTGAGCCAGGCCTCGTTGTGGCAGACGGAAACGGGCTGGTCGCCGTGATAAGTCGTCTCGTGAGTGATGCGGTATTTCATGCGAAGACATCTCCCTCGCCGGTGATCTGCCTCGGCGTGCCCGAGTGCAGCAGGTAACGCAACTGGAGCAGATCGGTCAGCGCCTTGAAGTGACGATCGACATCAGACAGCACCTGTTGGATGTCGATCAGTCCGGTCGCTTCGAGTTGCTGTGGCGTGACCATGCGGACGGCGTGCAGTGCGGCCATCGCCAGTCGCTTCTCTTCGGTGCGCAGCGGGCTGGAGGAGTCTTGTGGCAGAGCATCGACATGGTCAGCAATGGCGATCGCTTGAAAGGCCAGCGAGCGCGGATTGGTCTCGTCCGTGATGAACAGGTCCAAGACGGCGTTGGGCTGCACGTTGTCGAGATAACGCGACCGATACGTCATGCGGCAGTCGAGAACTTCGAGCAGCGAACGGAGGACCGCGCGGTTTTGAATCTCATCCGCGGACAAGACCGTGCGCAGCAGCGAGGCCGTGTCGCGGCCGCGTTCAATCCGACGGCCCAAGTCGAGAAACCGCCATGCCGGGCCGCGAATCATGCCGTCCTGAATCAGTCCGCTCACCGAAGCCAAGTCCGCGATCAACACGTTGATCTGAGCCAGCAGGCTTGAGGCGTCAGTTCGATCCGACGAACGAGTTTTCTGAAAATCGGAGCAGGTTTGATGAATGGTCAGCCACGTATCGGGGGACAGCCGGTCGCGAACGAGCGAGCCGATCCGCAGCATCTCGGCGACGGCGAATCCCAACCCGTTCGACTCGCTGACATCGAGCACCGCATGAGGCAGAGCCTTGTCGAGGTGCGGCAATTGCGACGAGAACTCTTCCACCGCGAAGCCCGGTTCGAGTTGTCCCTGTTCGACGAGAGACCGCACCAACGTCGGCAGTTCCGCGCTGGCCGTTTCGGGATCGGCGGTGAGCCGTTCGGCGACAGCGCGAATGAGTCGCGCGAGGAAATCGACTCGTTCCATCGCCCAGCCAAGCCAGAACAGATCGTCAGCGACGCGACTCGGGAACAAGGCCCCGCTCCGCCGCAACGCCACCGGTTTGTCGATCGCTTGCAGCAGCGTCACTTGATCAACCGGTCCGTCCGACAAGACCCACAGGTCTTTGCTGCCGAAACCAGCCGAGATCGACAGTTCCATCGGATCGGGTGTCATCGCGATTCGGGTCAGTCCCCCCGGCATCAGTCGGTAGCCCGGCCCGTCCGAGACGAGGAACGTTCGAACGGCGGCGTGTCCGCTATGCAGTTTCCCGTCTGCACCAAACACCGGGACGGCGGAACGAGTGATTTTTTCCTGAGCCACAAAGGCGTGAGGCTTCTCGGCGATGCGGATCAGGAGTTGTTCTCGTTCGGCCGACGAGAGCCGTTCACCCACGATCTCTTCACTGCCGCTCGCTTCAAACGCGGGCTTGATGACAAGCTGATCGAGATGCTCGACAACGTAACTTCGCGCCGCGTCATCGCCGCACCACCACGTCGCGATGGAGGCCAGTTGCAGTTCTTCACCCAACAGGCCGCGACACAGGGCCGGAAGAAACGCCATGAAGACGGGGGCCTCGACCAGTCCGCAGCCGGGCATGTTCGCTAGGCTGACCGTTCCCTGACGCAGAGCTTGCAACAGGCCGGGGACGCCGTGCAGCGAGTTGCCTCCCAGTTCCAGCGGGTCGATGCCGCGATCGGTCCCGCGTGACAGGATCACATCGACCGGCAACAGCCCCGCGAGCGTCTTCAAAAACACCCGCTCATCGCGCACCGCAAGGTCCGCCCCTTGAGCCAGCGTGTAACCGAGATAGCCCGCCAAGTAGACATCTTCAAAGTAGTAGCGGCTGTGCGGGCCGGGGCTGAGCAGCACGATGCGCGGGTTGTCCGAACGCTTCAGTGCTAGCTCTTTCAGAGCGTTCTGCAATCTCTGGAAGAACGAGGCGAGTCGCTGCACCGGCTGATGGTGCATGAGCTGCGGCACGGTGCGCGACGTGACGATGCGGTTCTCCAGCGCGAAGCCCGCGCCAACAGGAGCATCCGCCCGGTCGGCCATGACGAACCACTGACCGCTCGGCCCGCGTGCCAACTCCGCCGCATAGACGATCATCGAACTGGTCTTGCGATCATGCAGGCCGACGAACGGACGCGAGAACCTCGGATGCCCGAAGACCACGCCGGGAGGAAGCAGCCCCTCTTTGAGGACTCGCTGCCGACCGTGAATGTCGTCGATGATCGCTTCGAGCAACCGGCCTCGTTGATCCAGACCGGCCTCCACCTGCGACCACTCGGCCGCCGGAAGAATCATCGGGATCAGATCGAGCTGCCACAGTCGCTGCTGCGTTTCCTTCTCGCGGAACACATCGAATGTCACGCCGTTGTCGTTGAGAAACCGTTCGGCCTGCGCCGTGCGACGGGTGAACTCGTCGAGCGTGTAGCCGTTGAGGCCGTCACGCAGATCGGCCCAATGTGGACGCAGCGTTCCAAGCGACGCAAACGCCTCGTCATAGACCGAGGCGAGGCTGCGATAGGATTTCCAAAGTTCATCAAACGAAGGCGAATTCGGCGGCATCATTTCGTCGTCTGTACGAGCGGAACGATGGGAGCGCACCGTTCGATTCGTAAGTGTGTGTGTGGAGCAGTTTGATGTTTTGCGTACTACTAGTTCGCAGTTTCGTGTCGGCCTGCGCGCAATGAGTTTGTCTTTCTCCCTCCCCGCCGAGGGGAGGGAACAGCAGCAAGCGTGACCTGCTCTTTGTTGCGCCCACTGGCCGCGTCAGTTCACCGCGCGGCGGTTCCTGAGATTTCTGAGCGGGGCGGCGTCAGCCCCCCGGTTCTTAACTTGGGCATTAGAGCCCTGTCTTGAAGAACCGGGGGGCTGACGCCGCCCCGCTCAGAAATGTGTCACCGTGAGCCACCGCAGGTAAACACGAGCAACTCGCGACCGTTGGAATTCAACGCTGGGGCTGACGCAGATCGAGCGTACACGGAAAGTCGGGCGATGGCCATTCGTCTGCGACGGTGATTGTCCCGCCGGTGTGACCCAGCTTGAGGAAGCGACCGGCGCGACGGCTTTCGGCTTCGAGCGTGTTGATCGGATAGACGGCGGGGTTCAAACCGCCGGGATGGCCGACGTGATATTGGCAGCCTCCCAACGAACGTCGTTGCCACAGATCGACGAGATCCATCATGAGCGGCGCGTGAACCGGAATCGTCGGGTGGAGACAGCTCGGCGGCTGCCACGCTCGGTAACGAACACCGGCGACGTACTCGCCCGATGTTCCCGTTGCCTGCAACGGCACCTTGCGTCCATTGCAGGTGACGGCGAAGCGACTCGCGTCAAAGCCGGTCACTTTCACTTCGACACGCTCGACCGACGAATCGACATACCGCGCGGTGCCGCCCGCTCCCGGTTCTTCACCGAGGACATACCACGGCTCGATGGCTTGTCGCAGTGTGAGCGTGATGCCGTCGCGAGCGATCTCGCCAATCGGCGGGCAGCGGAACTCCAAGTGTGGCGCGAACCAGTCGTCTCGAAACACGAAGCCCGCCTGTTTGAGATCGCGCAGCACATCGCGCAGATCGGCGGCGAGGTAATGCGGCAGCATGAACTTGTCATGCAGCGCCGTTCCCCAGCGAGCCAACGGTTGGCGGTACGGCTCATCCCAGAACCACGCTACGAACGCGCGCACGAGCAACTGCTGCGTGAGACTCATCCGCGCGTGCGGCGGCATTTCAAACGCGCGGAACTCCAGCAGCCCGAGCCGTCCGTTCGCGTGGTCGGGCGAGTAGAGCTTGTCGATGCAGAACTCAGCCCGATGCGTGTTGCCCGTGATGTCCACCAGCAGATGACGGAAGACGCGATCGACCAACCACGGCGGGACGGGGCCTTCCTGTGGGATTTGCTCGAACGCCAGTTCCAGTTCGTAGAGCGAGTCGCGTCGGCCTTCATCGATGCGCGGAGCCTGACACGTTGGCCCGATGAACTGGCCCGAAAAGATGTACGACAGGGCAGGGTGGTTGTTCCAGTACGAGACCAAGCTTCGCAGCAGATCGGGCCGCCTGAGGAACGGACTGTCGGCGGGAGTCGGTCCTCCCAGCACGATGTGATTGCCGCCGCCCGTCCCCGAGTGCTTGCCGTCGAGCTGAAACTTTTCGGTCCCCAGCCGAGTCAGCCGCGCCTCGTCATAGACACCCGTCGTGATCTCTTTCAGTTCGTCCCACGATCCCGCCGGATGGACATTCACTTCGATCACGCCGGGATCGGGAGTCACCTTCATCACTTGAATGCGATGATCGGGCGGAGGCAAATAACCCTCCAACACGACCGGCTGCTGCATCGCTTCGGCGGTCGCTTCGACGACGGCGATCAGCTCTAAATAATCTTCGAGCGACTCGACCGGCGGCATGAAGACGTGCAGCCGACCGTTGCGCGGCTCGATGCACATCGCGGTGCGGACGACATCCGGGACGGCACCCTTGGGCGGTGAGTCCGAGGATCGTTCGGAGGGGGCATCATTCGCGTCGTCGTCGGTTGCCAACTTTTTAGCGACATCACGCTCCGTTGTTTTCCACGCGCGGGCCGCACTGCCACGTCCCTGTTCCGTGATCGTGACTTGATCGTGTTCAAACTGTCGGCCGCGCGTGGCAACTCGCAGCTCGGTGTACGCGGGTAACGGCTGTCGTTCGGCGAGCGGGTCGATCGAGTAGAGCAGCCTCGCACTGACCGGGCCGCCGATGGGGAGTGAGTCCAACGGCAGACGCAGCCCGATCGGTGAATCACCCGGCAACAGGAAGAGCCGTTCGGCACGCAACGGCCACGGACTGCTAACCCATCCGGCGCGGGTCTGCCACCACGCGCGGGTCAACGGCAACACGAAGCCCGCTTTGCGCGTCGGGCCGTTTTCCACGATCCGCGCCAAGCGGCGGCGGTCTTCGTCCGCATCAAGATCAAACTTGCGAGCGTCCACATCGACCGGCAGTTTGTGTTCCTGCTCGACCGTTTTCCAAACGTCTTCGTAGGCCGATTGAATCCAACGCGGCTCGACCTGCAATTTCCGAGCGACCTCGGTCAGAAACAGTCCCGCGCGATCGACACTCGCTTCATAGGTCGGGGACTCCTGCCCGTTCTGCTTGTCTTCGCTTTTGTCACTCAAACCAGGACGGGCAGGAGTCCCCGTCCTACAAGGTGGCTCACCCCCGCCGAGCCATTTCGAATTCGACCAGATTGGTTGTCCATCCTTCCGCCAGAGGCAGGTGTAGGCCCAACGCGGCAACGACTCGCCCGGATACCACTTCCCCTGACCGAAGTGCAGCAAGCCACCCGGCCCGAAGCGAGACCGCAGCCGATGAATCAGCTCGACGGAGAGCCGTTGCTTGTGCAGTCCGACCGCGCCGGTGTTCCACTCGGGGCTTTCCATGTCGTCGATGGAGACGAACGTCGGCTCGCCCCCCATCGTCAGCCGCACGTCACCGCGTTGCAGTCGCTCATCCACAACGTGCCCGAGCCGGTCGATCTCGACCCACTCTTCGTCGGTGTACGGCTTCGTCACGCGCGGGTCTTCGTGCGCGCGAGTGACCGTCATCTCGAACCCGAACTCAACCTTGCACTCATCGACGCAGCCACTGATCGGAGCGGCGGTCTGTGGAGACGGTGTTGCCGCGAGCGGGATGTGTCCTTCGCCGGTGAGCAATCCCGACGTAGGGTCCAGCCCGATCCAACCGGCTCCGGGTAGAAAGACTTCGGCCCACGCATGGAGATCGGTGAAGTCCTCCGTCGCTCCCGCCGCCCCTTCGAGCGGCTTGAGGTCGGGCGTCAGTTGAATCAGATAGCCCGATACAAACCGCGCCGCGAGACCGAAGCTGCGCAGCACCTGAACCATCAACCACGCCGAGTCGCGGCACGACCCCGATCCCTTTGTGAGTGTCTCTTCCGGACTCTGCACGCCCGGCTCCATCCGGATCAGATAGCTCACGTCCCGTTGGAGCTTCAAATTCAGATCGACCAGAAAATCGACGGTCTTGCGCGGTGAGGTATCAATCGTGCGCAGGTACTTCGCCAACTGCGGCGCGACCGGCAATCGCTCCAAGAATGGCACGAGATCGTTCGCCAACTCGGGGGCGTACTCAAATGGGAACTGTTCCGCAGCCGGTTCGATGAAGAAGTCGAACGGGTTGATGACCGTCATCTCGGCGATCAAATCAACGGCCACGCGGAACTTGCGAGTCGGCTTCAAAAACATCAGCCGCGCGACAAAGTTCCCGTGCGGATCCTGCTGCCAATTGAGATAGTGATCCGGTGGCTCGATCGTCAGCGAATAGTTCGGGACCGGCGTCCGACAATGCGGAGCCGGCCTCAACCGCACTTCTTGCGGCCCCAAGTTGATCAGCGTGTCATAGCGGTACTCAGTGACATGCCGGAGCGCAACGCGAATGGTCATTGAGTGCAGGTCTCCACAGATTTCCACATCGTCTGGTTCAGTCCGATCATCAGGCGCAATGCGTCCCGCGTTCGCCCAACGCAACTCCCGCGCCGTGGAGCGGCTTCGTCGCCCGAGCCGAACATTCACGGGGAATTCGCTGTTGAGAACGCTTTACACTCGCGCACACCGCACGGTTCGCGCGCGAGGCATGGCCAACTTTCAGGCAATCGTTCTGTTGTCCGGGCCATGAAAGCCAGGGATCAGGTGGTTCAAAGTTAATTTTTCGCCGTGACACCGTTCACAACTTTAAACACGGCCCACCTGGCGAAAAATGAACTTTGAACCACCTGACCCCGCGACACTCTCCGATCTCATTCCAGCAGCTCCGTCTCACCGAGATACTTCGTGACTCGTTCGAGATCGAGCAGCAACGCCTTCGCATCCTCGAACCGATCATTGGGCCGCTTCGCCAACAAACGCAATACCACGCCCTCCAACAACGGCGGGATCGCGAGATGGTAATGAGTCGGCAGCCGGACCGGCTCTCTTTGAATCTTGTCGAGCGTCTCGATGAAATTGCGGCCCTCGCAGGGAGGCCGTCCGGTGAGCAGGGCGTAAAGTGCGGCTCCGAGGTTGTAGAGATCGGACCGCGCATCGACACGCAGGCCGAGCGATTGTTCGGGCGAGCAATAGCCGAGGTCGCCGACGATCTCCCCCGCGCGAGTCACCTTCGCAGCGCTGTCGTCATCGACCGACCTCGCTAGGCCGAGTCCACCCAACTTGGCGACTCCATCCGCGCGCCGGACCAGAATGGAACGCGGCGTGATCTTGCGATGCACGATCTGATGCTGTCCCGCAAACTCCAACGCCCGCGCGATGTGCAGCGCGATCTTCAGCGTCTGCCGCCAGTCGAGCATCCCCGCGATCCCGATGCGATGAATGAGCTGCGCCGCGTTCTCACCTCCCACAAACTCACTGGCCATCCAACACAAACCCTCGTCCTGTCCCGAGTCATACAACTCGACGAGGTTTGGATGTGTGAGCGGCAACATCGTTCGCGCCGCTCGTTCAAACCGAGCCACCGCCGCCGGATCAGCCATTCGCTCGGGCCAGAAGATTTTGAGAGCGACCTCCGTCTGCAAGTGCGTGTCCCGCGCCCGCCACACAATCCCCGATTGAGTCTCGGCAACAACCGCCTGCACTTCGAACCGCCCAAAAGTCTGCCCGGCCAATCGTCGCGGATTGCAGCCCCCGTAGGATGGACGCCCTCGTCCGTCCTCTTCTTCACCGTAGAACGGGCACTCGTGCCCGTCCGCCTTGTCCCCTCGCCCCGGCCTTGCGGGGAGAGGGAGAGGGAGAGGGTGAGCGTGAGGGGGCTTCCGTTCGATGGAATCGACGCCGAACGTCTCACACTCCGGACGGGCAGGAGTGCCCATCCCACGCGTGTCAGCCGGAGCAATTGTCGTCCGGTTGTCCGGCAGCGGAGCCTCGACACGAAACGAGGTCTCTCCCGCGCGAATCAGATCCCCCGGCCGCAACTCGCACTCGGCCGTCTTCACGCCGTTGACGAACGTTCCAAACCGACTGCTCTCATCCCGCAGCCACACGCGCCCGCCTTCGACCTTCAACTCAAACTGCCCGCGCGACATCGAAGCATCGTTCAACCGAACCTCACACTCGGTCCCACGCCCGACGCGCAGCACACCTTCGTCTCCGAGCGCAATCGCCCGCGAAGCATCCGGCCCGGACGTGATGAGCAATTGCATAATGGTCCTCAACCAGGGGGTCAGGTGGTTCAAAGTTCATTTTTCGCCGGGTGAATTGCATTGAGAGTTGAGGACGGGTTGGCGGCGAAAATGAACTTTGAACCACCTGACCCCACAACGCCTCGCACGCGGTTAAACAACGGTGCGCCCGTTTCAGCCGTGCGAGGTATCGGTGAACAATGTTACGGGGTGATGTCACTTCTTCGCCCCTTGGTTCACGAATTCGTCGCGGCTCAAGACGCCATCGCCGTCGGCATCGAATCGCGTGAAGCGGGCAGGGGCCTTGTCGGCGTCGGGCTGATTGGCGAGGAACTCAGCCCGAGTCAGTTGGCCGTCGTTGTTCTTGTCCTTCGACTTGAACAGTGCCTCGCGTTCCTGAGGAGGCTTGGCATCTGCGGGCTTGGCGTTCGCGACGAATTGCGGCTTGGCTTCCGGATGCTGGGCGAGCAGCGTTCTCAAACGAGCGACGACCTCGGGTTGCTCGCGGGCGAGGTTCTTCGATTCGAGCGGATCGGCTTCATAGTCGTAGAGTTCGAACTCAGCCGATGCGGCAGGCGCGCCGGGTTGCTTCCATTCGACCAGTCGATGCCGCGCCGTCCGAATCGCGCGGCCGATCTTTCCGCTGCGAGGATAGACGTGAATGATCGACTCCTTCGATCCGGCCGGTGACTCCCCGCGATCAACACCACTCGACGAACCGGGTTCGCGCAGGGCGTTGACGAAGCTCGTTCCGTCGAGTGCCGTTCCATTCACTCCGCGCGGAGCCGGTAGCCCGGCCAGTTCGCACAACGTCGGATAGAGATCGACACTCTCGACCAAGGCGGTCGTCTTTCGCTGGGCCGACGTGACTAGCGGCGCAACGACGATCAGCGGGATGCGCGCCGCTTGTTCGTAGTTGGTGTGTTTGCACCACATGCCGTGATCGCCGAGATGCCAGCCGTGGTCGCCCCACAACACGATGATTGTGTTCTTCGCCAACCCGGTCTCATCGAGAGCCGCGATCACTCGTCCTAGTTGGGCATCCATGTAACTGACGGCGGCGTGATAGCCGTGGATCAGCGCACGTTGCGTCTCATCGGGGATCGCCCCCTTGGCGGGCATGTCCTTGTAGTTCCGCAGTTCACCGCCGAACTGAGGCGCATAACCGGGAGCCGCTTGCGGCGGTTCTCTCAACGTGGCGAGCGAGAACTGCGACCGGTCATACATGTCCCAATATTTCTTCGGCGCACAGAAGGGGAGATGCGGCTTGAGGAACCCGACCGCGAGAAAGAACGGCTCGCCCGGCCGCCGCTTCGCGGCGAGCAACCGTTTGACCGCCTCATCGGCGACAAGTCCGTCTCCATAGACTGAATCCGCCACGTCGGCCGATTCATACGCCGCCCCGCGCGGCAGGTTGGTGGGGCTTTTGTTCTCGAAGAAGGCCCCCTCGCGCGTCTCCTCGGCTGCGTTCTCTTTCAACGCATAGCCGATGCTCTTCGCTTGGAAATGTGTGACGCTCCACGACGCCGGGTCTTCGGTGTTACCGTGACCGACGTGAAACAGTTTGCCCATCGCCTCAGTGCGGTAGCCGTGCTGCTTGAAGTACTGCGGCAGCGTGACGGCATCAGGCACGACCTTCCGAAAGTTCGTCGCGAGGTCGTAGATGCCCAGTGACTGCGGCCGCAGCCCCACGAGCAACGCATTGCGAGACGGCGAGCAAACCGCCTGATTGCAGTAAGCCCGCTCGAACCGAACCCCCCGCGCCGCCAGCCGGTCCATGTTCGGAGACTTCACCACCGCATCGCCATAACAACCGAGTAACGGCTTCAAGTCATCCACACAGATCAACAACACATTCGGCTTGTCCGCCGCTTCTAAGCTCGAACCGCCGACAATGACGAGTGAGTTCAAAACACCCATCGCCGCCATCACGATCCGCATCCCATTCCAACATCGTTTTCGCATTTCGTCGTCAGTCCCAAATCAAGGGGTCAGGTGGTTCAAAGTTCCTCTTTCGCCGGGCAGGGTGCATTGAGAGGTGTGGTCGGGTTGGCGGCGAAAAATGAACTTTGAACCACCTGACCCCGACCTCTTCACTACGACCCCTCTGAAACGAACCGATCCCGGACTTCATCGACCAACTGCCGGAATGACTCGTCTTGGTCCCGGCGATGGACGGCTCGGCGGTACGTTTCGGAGACCGTACTTTTGCCGACGCCGCCGAGCAATTCGCCAACCGCAGTGACTGGCTCGTGCAGCAACTCACGCAACAGCCACACGACCGCTTCACGAGCGGCGTTATCTTGGCCGCCGCGGTGTTGAATTGCGACGGGACTCATTCTGAACGCGGTCGCCACCGCGTTCAGAATCGCTGCGGGGTCAGGTGGTTCAAAGTTCATTTTTCGCGGCGGCATTAAGTGTGCTTCGCTGGTCGCCTCACCGCGAAAAATGAACTTTGAACCACCCGACCCCTGATCGCTCGGAACATCGTCATCAGAAAGTTGACGCATCTGTTCGACAAACGCCGGACCTCCCAACAACCAGCCATCCACAACGTCTCGAAGCGGACTGAACGGTGGTTGTTCGATGCCGGCTTCCACGAAGCGTTTGTAGGCGACGCGGGCCGCCGATTCCTGCTGACTGAACTCGGCAAAAACCGTTCGCCAATCGAGCCACGCCGGTGAGCCGCTCGGATTGAGAAAGAACCGATAACTGCTCCAGTGATAAGCGGCCGGATCGCGCGTGCGGTTGGCGCGCACGGGATTGAGATGCACGTAGCGGCTCAGCTCCCACGAGTGACCTTCGCTCTCAATCAGGATTGAGTTGAAACGGCCCTGGAACAGCGGGCCGACTCGCTCGTGACGTTGGTTGAACAGCGTCGCGTAGCCGCTTTGCAGGTCGTGCATCCCAGCCGAGAGGTTGGCATCTGGAGTTCGCAGAAAGAGGTGAAAGTGATTGTCGAGCAACACATGAGCGAAGACGCGCCAGCCGCAGCGTGTGGCGACGCGGTCCAACAGCCGCATCCATTCGTGACGGTCCACGTCGTCACGCACGATGTCGCGTTTCTCTAAACCCCGGTTCATGACGTGGTACAGCCCATTAGTGATCGACCAACGAGCGCTGCGTGCCATGACAAACTCCCCACCGCTAAACAAAGCCAAGGGGTCAGGTGGTTCAAAGTTCATTTTTCGCCGAGGAACCGTTCACAACATCCAAGACAACCCGCCCGGCGAAAAATGAACTTTGAACCACCCGACCCCGCAACGCCACAACACATCCGGGGTCACCCGCGGAATTGGCCGCCCGCAGGACCGGCTGACTCTGTAATTCTTGGATACTGATGTTGCGGAATCGCACCGGTGAACCATGCTCTTGCAGGCCCAGCGGACCGGGCTGGCCGTAATCGGTGTTGAGACTTCCTGGGCTGAAGTTCTCGGTGACCGCAGCGTTGTCGATGATGACCTTTCCGTCATGAATCACCGTCAGACGACCCGGTTCATTCCGCTTGACGACGGCGTCAATGCGCGGCGCGTGGAAAGTGATCTCAAATGTTTGCCACGTTTCTGGCGGACGAACCGTCACGCCCTGTGATGGCACAGCGTTGTACAAGGCTCCAAGACCTGTAATTGCGGGCGGCGGCAGGGGATTCTCAAACACATCGAGTATTTGAATCTCGTGTCGGCCCAACAGGAAGATGCCACTGTTGCCGCGAGCTTGCCCAGACTTGTTGGCTTCCTTGGGAATCCAGAACTCCACGTAAAGCTTGAAGTCCAAGGGAAACGTCTTGGCAGTCATGATGGGTCCGGCTCCCGGTAGGACCTCCATGTAGCCGTTCGCGACCTTCCACGCAGCCGGAAGGTGGTTATCCGCCTTCACCCAACCGGTGAGATCACGACCGTTGAACAGCTCCGTCCAGCCTTGGAAGCCGGCGACGGGCGGAGGCTGGATCGCCGGTTTATTGGCAACCGCCGGTGCGTTCCACTCACAAACAAAACCGGGCGACCAGTCGTCGGATTGGGATGGCTGATTGCACCACCAGCCGACTTGGCCTTTGAGCATCATCACCAGGTAACGCTTGCCAGAACGACTGCGATCGGGTTGTCCATTGGCGAAGTTGTTGAAGGCCAATCCAGCGCCATTGCTCCACAACCAAGTTCGCTCTTCAACTTCGTCTGTCGCGCCCAGCCAGATGGCCGCAAGTTTTCGTTCGACGGCGAGTTTCATCAGAAAGTCGTTCTCGGCCTGCGAATTGACCTGGGCCAACCGACCACCCATTCCTTCGCATCTCTTCTTTGCTTCCTGCCACGTCAATTGCTCCGGAAATACCTTGAACAGTTTTTTCTCGAAGGCCACCACATCGGCCGGAGCTCGCTTCAGAAGTTCGTCGTTGGCAGAGGATTGTCCAAGCATTGGCGGAACTGGCTTCGGCTGGATGAGGCCGGGTGTCAGAACTGGTTTGGGAGGCTGGCTGGTCGCAAGATAGTTCCTGACCATCAGGCTGACACCCGCGAACAGTCCCACCACGAGGACGATGCTCAACGCGATGTGTTGCGGTTCGACGACACGACCAGCAGGATCAAAGATTTGCCGCTGGCCTTTTCTACGGGCGATGACTTTGGCGGCTCCGAGTTCCTTCACTTCGGCGGCGAGTTGTTTGATCGCCTTGTTGTTGGGCTTGAGTTTGAGCAGTCCTTTGACGAGGCCGGGGAGTTCGTCTTTGTCGCCGGTGTGGATCGCTTCTTGGATGCTCCGCTGAAGGTGTTCGCACTCGTCGTGGAGTTCGGTCGCTTTGTTCAGCAGGTCGCGGAGTTCGAGGCTGCGGTAGGCGAAGGGGACGGCGGTGAGCAAGGCGACCGCACCGGCGTAGTCGTAGTGTTTGAGCAGTTGCTCGGCGGTGTCGCAGGTGGGGGCGGAGGACTTGCGCAGTTCTTGCTCGGTGGCGCGGACCTCCTTCAACTTCGGTTTGGCCCACGCGACGAGCGGTGCGAAGCGGGCGTCTTTGAGATGGGTCATTTTTTCCAAATGACTGATCGCCGCGCCGTACTCGTGCTGGTCGAGCAGATCGGTGACGCGACGCTTTTGATTCTCAATCCCATCGGTCTTGGCGGCGCTCGGTGCGGCGGGTTTCTTCGGTGTGAGCGCGACCGGTTCTTCCATCAATGACATGACAGGGTTGCTCTTCGATGCGGCGGGGCGGAGCCACTCGGCCAGCGAGTCGGCGACTTCGGTCATCGACTTCGGGCGAGACTCAACTTTCTTTTCCAGCATCTTCAAGCAAAGAACTTCCAAACGCGGATCGACATCGGGGCGAATCGACGACGGTTTCGGAACGCGGTTCAGCGCGACCATTCCCAGCACAACGGCCAGTGGCCCTTTGAACGGCAGTTCGCATGTGAGCAGTTCAAAGAACAAAGTCCCCAAGCTGTAGATATCGCTCGCGGGAGTGAGCGTATCGTTCTCGCTGCGGGCTTGTTCGGGGGACATATACGCGGGCGAACCGACAATGGTGTTCGACTGCGTCAGCCGGATATCGCCCGTCACCCCGAAGCGGCGGGCGAGGCCGAAGTCCATGATTTTCGGCTGCCCATTCGTGGCGATCATCACGTTGGTCGGCTTGAGATCGCGGTGGATGAAGCCTCGTTCGTGAGCGTGTGCCAAGCCCTGCGCGAGCTTGCGGATGATCCCCGCCACCTGTCGCGGCAACTGCGGTTGCTGGTCCTGCCCGATGTAATCGGCGAGCGGCCGACCGTCGATGTACTCCATCGAGATGTAGTGCGTCCCGGCGATCTCTCCCACTTCGTACAGCTTGCAGATGTTGGGATGGTTCATGGCACCGGTCGCTTGAGCCTCGCGACAGAAGCGTTCCAACAGCGTCGAGTCATCGCTCGTCTGAAGCAGCGGAATCTTGATCGCCACCTGATTGCTGATCTCTGGCTTGTTCAGCTCGGGATCGAACGCGAGATAAACCGTTCCCATCGCTCCCTTGCCCAAATGCTTCCGGACCTCGAACCGCCCGAACGTCACGGGCAATGCGGGAAACGGCCCGCTGTTTTTCGGATCGAGTTCGAGTCCGCTCGGAGCGATCGTCTCGCGACTGCCCATGGACTGCTGGTTCGACTCGTCTCGGTTCGGCTGAGAGGAATTCGGCGGCGCTTGGTCAGTCATCGGGAGCAGACTTTCAGGACAGCGGACGTGGATGGACTGATTAGAACAGGGGTGATTCGACAAATCAGGGGTCGGGTGGTTCAAAGTTCATTTTTCGCCGTGAACCCGCTCGCGAAAGTCGATCATGCTGACCCGGCGAAGAATGAACTTTGAACCACCTGACCCCGCACAGTGCGACGTTGGCCACGTCTCACCGCCGCCCGAACGGGAGGAGTTGGTGGCGCATCTCGGCGGCGGAGGCGAAGCGGTCGGACGGTTGCTTGGCGAGAGCGCGGTGAACGATGTCGGCCAGTGCGGCGGGAACCTGCGGGAAGCTCTTTCGTAATGGGACCGGTTCGTCTTCGAGGATCGCGCGGAATTTGCACGTTCCTTTCGCGAAGACGAACGGGTCGTGGCCGGTGAGCAAACGATAGAGCGTTGCGCCGGTCGAGTAGATGTCGCACGGCGGCTTGGCGTGGCGCGAGTCGATGAACTGTTCAGGCGACATGTACGCCAGCGAACCGAGGACATCGCCGTCGCGCGTCAGTTGGCTCAGCCCCGCATCGGCGTAGCGTTTGGCGAGGCCGAAGTCGCTGAGCTTGGCGACCAAGCGCCGGCCCTCGCGCCGGACCAGCACGTTGGATGGCTTGATGTCTCGATGGACGAACGACCGCGTGTGGGCGTACTCCAACGCGTCGAGGACTTGGCAGATGACGCCGCACGCCACTCGGATGCGATGCGCTGGAGTGGCGTGTTCCATCACGGCATCCCACTTCACGGCGGGAACGAATTCGGTCGCGATGTAGAGCAGGCCGTTCGCCGAACCGAGATCGAGCAGGCGGACGATGTGCGGATGATGCAGTTGGTTGAGCACACCGGCTTCCCGCAGAAAGATCTGTACGGTGCGTTCATTCATCCGATCCGAGGAGGTGAGCAGCTTCAAGGCACACGCTTCGCCGGTGGCCAGTCGCGTCGCACGATAGGTCATGCCGAGATGGCCCCAGCCGACTTCGTTCTCGATTTGATATCCGGGGATGGAGGGAACCCGATCCGGTTGAGCTAATCTCGTAATCCAGACCCCTTGGTCCGGACGGGGCGTCTCGCTCGGCACGCGTGGATGCGGTTGCTCGCTTGAACCAAGCCGTTGTTCGTTTGAGTTGTTTCTTCCAGACCTAGTGGGCCGGGGTACGGGCGGACGGGGAGGAGTGCCCGTCCTACGAGTTGCCTTTGGATCGAAGCTCGTCAGCGTGAGTTCGGTGTCGCCCACTTGAATGACATCACCGTCGTTGAGCATCGCCTGGCGAACCCGCTTCCCGTTGACGAACGTGCCGTTGGTGCTATCGAGGTCGATCAGATGGCACTCGGGCGGATTGACCTCTAGCCGAAAGTGATTGCGAGAGAAATGGACATCATCGACCAGTCGCAACTGGGCGAACGAGGAGCGTCCAGCGAGTAGGGTCTCGTGCTGATCGAATTGGAATTCGCGACCAGTGTAGGGACCCGCGATCACTCGCAGCCGAACGATCGCGACGGACATCGGCGGCGCAGCAATTGAGCAGAGCGGGGCGGTAGCGATGGGTGACGCCGCGTTGTTTCGGAGAATCAACTCGCGCTGCACATCAAGCAACGCCGACAACCACGCTTGGTAATCGGACGCGGGAGCGTGCGCGAGGAAGTTCTCGACACGCGGCTTGTGTCCCGCTTGCCACTCCGCCTCAAACCGGTCGCAGGCGGCATCAATCTGGCGCAACGATTCGACGGGGGCAGGCGGTGGACTCATGGCGCGATCTCCTTCATGGGTGATGCAGGGCTTCACCAAGTAGATTCCAAACGGCGGTCGTTTCCCGACACACGATCTTAAAAAATTCCGGGGGGAATTGAGCGTGCGGGGCGCAATGGCGACCAAAGACGACACTTGGGGTCAGCCCGTTCGTTGTTCAAACGAAGAACCAGGAGGCTGACGCCCAATGGCACTCACATTGAGCGGCACGGCGCTAGCCGCCGGTGGATGGAGTTGTGTTTCCAAGCAAAGAACCGGCGGCTAGCGCCGTGCCGCTCACGGGGTGATTGACAAAGTGAGTGCCATTGGGCTGACGCCGTCCCGCTCGGAAAGCCATCAGAACGAGTTGAGGCTCGCGATGTGGATGTCACTCCGTCCAGCGGGCGACTTCTTCGTCCCAGACGGCTCGGATGAGTTGCAGCTTCCGTTCGACCTTGCGTTCGGTGCAACTGAACTGGTCAGCGATCTCACGGTTCTTGTGGCCCATCAGGCGGAGCAGGGCGTACGACCGCAAGTCGGGTTCAAGCAATTCCAACATCTCGGCGCAGACGACATCGAATTCGGGCGAGTTCGCTGACGAAGCCACTTCATGGAGATCGGCCTCATCGCGTACGCGACCGCCGCCTCGCTTCTGGGCGGACTCACGCCGCTGCTGGCGGAGTGCTTTTCTCACCGTGATCGTGCCGAGGACATTCCAAAGGTCGTCACGAGTCATCTCATCGCCGAAGTCGCCTCGCTCTGCCCGTTGCCAGAAGCTGATGAAGGCACTCTGCAGCGCATCCTCGGCATCTGCCATCCGCTTCCATCGGCCGGAGAGCGCCTGTTCGGCGAGGGCTGTCAGTCGGAGACGGAAGCGATCCCAGAGCCGCGCCACGGCGGCAGCGTCGCCTGCCCGAATCTGTTGGAACAAGATCGACACAGAGCCGGAAAGATCGTCGGTCATGACGGCGAAAACTCGCGACGGAATTGTTGGAGTCTCGCGAGGACGATCCGAGGGGACTCAAGTCAGAAGCCACTGACAAGGTTGGGATCGATGCCGCCCTCGTGCTCGGTGAACCGCATCGTTTTTTTCATTGCAGATTGACGATGCCCGTCGGGCCGGAGCGGTGCTTGGCGATGACGATCTCGGCGAGTCCAGGGCCGTCATCGGGGTTATAGTTTGTAGGGTGGGCCGTTCCTACCATCTCCTTCAACCTGCCGAGCAATCCCCATCATCCTCCTCACTCAGACCAAACCAAATTGGTGAGCACAGCCCCAACGGCGTCAATGTCAGGGCGATTGCGTTTTTCAATGTCGGGTGGGGCCAGCTCGCTTCGAGCGCCGGCCCACCATGTAGGAAACATCGAGAAATTAGGGTGGGCCGGCGCGACGAAGCGCCGCTGTCCCACCCGACAGGCTGCTATGCCTCGTCCGGCCGTGTGAGGGAGACTGCGGTGCTCCCCTTTTCGTTGTCTGTCGTCGTGATGACGTAGACCTTGAAGCTGGCCGTCGCGCCGGGGTTAATGAGACCCGCAGTGGTGAGGACTTCCCGGTTCCCATCGCCGGGCACGCTGGTCACGATCGACTCGTCATCGGTCGAGTAGTTCGGACCGGAACAGAACCGCACGTCGTAGTGGTCGAGATCGGCCGATGTCGTTGCGGTCCAGGTGATGCGAGCCTGCTCCAAAGCAGCATCCCACACGACCGTGACGGTCACTTCAGCGGGAGTGCTTCCCGGGAGTGGCGTGAGACGCGGCAGGCTGGCAGTCAGTGCGTGACCTCTGGTAAACGCGGTCGGCAGGACGATGCGATAGCTCTTCAACAGGCGATAGATTTCGTCCTGCAGGCTGTTCCGCTCATTTCGGACCACCGTCGCGGTCACGCCAGCGGTATTGAGGGCTGCGTAGGCCGTCCTCAACGCTGTGAGGTCGGTGGCAAACATCGCCTGCGTGTAAGCTCCAAGGAGGGTGAAGGCCGCTACCGTTCCCGGATCGGCATTCAACTGCAGCCACAGTGTCGCCGCGTCATCCAGCGGTTCGGTGAAGTTTCCCTGGCCATCGGAATAGCTCGGCATCAGCGGTAGCGCGGCGATCCACTTCGAGTTTGGCAGGTATGCTCGGACCTTGTCGTTGAACTGGTGGATTCGTTCGAGGAGCGTGATCTTGAGAATGTCGATCTCGCCTTTTGCCGTTTCCTGCATGTTCAACGTCGTCTGCAATTCTTCCCGCTTCACCATCAGCGAGACCTTCTTGGCGAGCAGTATCGCCCGAGTCACGCCGACGGGCAGAACGATCTCGCTACCCGCCCCCAACGTGGCATCGGCAATGGCCCAGTGCGCGAGGGACTCATCCAGAGTCAGAATGTACGACGACGGACCTGAGATCGGCATGGCATGCTTCTCGTGAAAAAGAGTGGCTTGAAGCGTTCATCAAAAACGCATTTCAAGCCCGACAGAGTTGGCAAACAAACACCGTCACCGTGCGCCCGAGACGATCACCGAAAAGCTCAAAGAGCGCCCGCTTTTTTACTGCCGGTCGGATTGAGGGTCAGAACCGTGACCACTCCAGCCTCGACCAACACCTTGACCTGCAACGACGGTCCACGGACGACGGGGATCGTCGTCGCCTCAAACTTGCTCGTACCGATCGCGAATCTCACGACGTTGTTTTCCCAGCGTCCCTCGTAGATGCCGTCCGCAAGCGATTCCAGACCTTCAATTCGCTGGACCGATTTGGCTGTCGTCTTCATGACTGATATCCACGATTTCCTAAAAGATTGGGTCCGTGCGGGCTGCGATCTCACGCCGATTGGCAGTGACATCGATCGCGGTCTCGTAACCGAGAAATGCCTGCTGTTTGTTTTTGTTGTCGCGGAGCGATCAGGTTGCTGTTTGCGAAATGCGTTTGAGGCATCACGGTCTCCTGACGCCATCAGGAACTCATTGTTGTCGTGATGATGAATTCTGCATTTGCTTTTCCGTTAATTTTCGTGAAGAGGCCGCCTTACTGAGGGAATCGGATGGCGAGTTCATCCACTCGGACAACGAGTCCACTCAATCTTGAGTGAAGACAAGCGGACAGGATGATGGTTCCAGTCGAACGGATACCGATTCCAGTCGCTCGTGAGATGGTTCATTGAACTCAACTCGTCGTCCGACCGTCTGGACTCACCATCAGTGCGGCTGAACTCATGAGCCGGCAGCTTGATATCACCACTCGACCGAAAGAACTCACAATCCGACAGACGTGATGCGATGAAATAGCGGCTTGACGCGAGAAAGAACCGACTGGAATTACAGCAAAGTCGGTTGTTCCCGGAAGAAGTCCGGCTCGCGTGCCATTCCGGGCAAATCGCCATCGCACCCAGGCAACGCGATCGAGCAAAAAGGCGACCGGATGGCGACGACCACTGGCGAGAAGCATCACTCGCCACCTTGCTTCCATGACTTTGGGGTCGAATGGTCCGGCAAGCGTTGGGCCACTCCCGCCGACAAATCTAGCCGTTGGAGCGGGGAACTCATTTTCCGGGAGTTGCATTGGTCTGTCGGTGCTCGTCGTCACCAAGCTCTCATCATTCGTTTGTGAAACGTTCACAATCGTTCGCTACAAACGGCGAAGCCCCATTCGTGCGTCGCGAATTTGCCAATGGGCAGGGGCCGGTTCTGATGAGCGGAGGTTGTAGAGATGGCTCGGATTTTGATCGTGGATGATTCGCCGATTGATCAACAACTGACAGGTTCTCTGTTGAGAAAGCACTTACAAGCCGACGTGACTTTCGCGAAAGACGGCGTCGAGGCGCTGGAGCAGGTCAACCTGCATGCGCCCGAGTTGGTGTTGACCGACATGCAAATGCCACGCATGGACGGCTTGAAATTGGTCGCCACCTTGAAGGAAAAGCACCCGATGATCCCGGTCGTTCTGATGACTGCGGCGGGCAGCGAAGAGATCGCGGTCAAAGCACTCTCGATTGGTGCGGCCAGTTACGTTTCCAAACGATCGCTCGCGGCGGACCTGTGCGACACCGTCGCCAACGTTCTGGAGATCTCGAACGAACATCGGACTCAATACCGCGTGCTTCAACGGCAACTGCGCTGGGAGAGCGAGTTCGTCGTGGAAAACGATATGAAACTGGTGATGGGTCTGGCTGGCCACCTGATGCAGGGAATGCGCGGCATGGGAATCTGCGATTCGGCCGAGGAAGTCCGTGTCGGCGTCGCCCTCGCGGAAGCTCTCTTGAACGCCTACTACCACGGCAATCTGGATGTTCCCTCTTCGTTGCGCGAGGAATCCTTGGACGAATTTTATGAGTTGGCGAAGAAACGCAGTGAGCAATCTCCCTATCGAGAACGTCGCATCCGCGTGTCGGCACGCTACTCGCGCGGACACGCCGTTTTCTCGATCAGCGACGACGGCAAAGGCTTCGACACCTCCAAGCTTCCCGACC
Source organism: Schlesneria paludicola DSM 18645 (assembly GCA_945862235.1). Taxonomy (GTDB): domain Bacteria; phylum Planctomycetota; class Planctomycetia; order Planctomycetales; family Planctomycetaceae; genus Schlesneria; species Schlesneria paludicola_A. The sequence goes on along the minus strand of CAMAYU010000010.1, from coordinate 32,747 downwards.
CCACCGATCCCACCGCGATGACAAAGCCGCACGGTCGAGGCTTGCTGTTGATGCGCAGTTTCATGGACGAGGTTCGCTTCAACAAGGCCGGCAACACGGTGACGATGGTGAAAAGCAAGACCCAAGAGGCGTCCTGAGTCGTTTGCCTTGCCAGATCAGGACACCGCCTGAGTGGTCGAACCACTTGAGATTGCGGAGTTGCTCAACATTCAGTCCGACTCGCAAGCGAGAGCAAACCGTCTTAACCCGGATTATCCACCACGAATCTCACGAAATCCAAGCAGGGGAGGAAACATACGGCGCGATCGGATCAGGCATGGCTCTGCGGTCGGCTTTCGCTCGTCCGTTCTGATGTCTTTTCTGATTCGTGCGTATTCGTAAGATCCGTGGTCTCTCATGACTAATCCGTCTTAGAAAGTGCAGCCCCTCGCTTGCGCGTCTGGCTAGTGATGAACCCTGCCGCACAAAGTTGTCGCGGGCTGGCCCCGCCGCGTGAGGTCTAATCTGCCCACGTCGAGCGATCACTTCATCGAATGTTAATTTTCGTCGAGAGCGGCGAACAACCCGCGAAGTGTTGATAGAAGGACTCAATCGCTTCAGCGTCGCCATTCTTGCAGGGAGCCTTGGCGTGACGGAGTCAACGTGATGCGTTACTAGTCCGTTTTCAGTCCGTTTTCTGGAGGCTTCCCATGATTCGCAACGTCGAGCTCATCCGATGGCGTCAATTGAGGCTTCAACAGTTCACCAGTGAGGTCAAGCAGCACCGTGTCGGGCGAGACGAGTTCTACGCACTGATGGTGAGCCGCCGACCATTAGAACGCTGTGACGATGCGTCCGTTCACGGACGGGGACTGTTGGATCCACGGACCGGCGATCTCTTTGATATTGATGAGATGGACTTGCACTCATCGGCAAGATGAAGTCGCGGATTCCGCCAAAGTCTTTCAGCGCTGGGAATGCGTGCAGCCATGCGGAACGCGTCAGTTCCTACTGTGTGGTTGTCCACGGCAAGCGAGCAGTGCGACGGAGAAGCCAATGAAGTCCCTCGCCTAGTCCTTGTTCTCTCAAGCTCTCGCTGGGGCGATTGTTTTCGCCGGCCTAGTCGTGGTTGTGTTCGCTCTGACAGGCCAATGGCCACCGCAAGAGATGTTCGTTGGTGCGTCCTCGGCGGTGCGCTGTCGCCGTTGTTCTGGCGCTCTGCCGACGGACGCTTGTCGGTGGAGCGACAAGCCGACAGTAGGTGAGCGACGCCCCGAACGATCCGTCCGTCAATTCGATCCGTCCGTCGATTTCCACCGAGCGAGGTATGGCGTCATGGCAGACGCCAATCTGTTCCGGTGTTACGTCCGGAACAGACTCGGGATTCTCTGAGAACTTCCCCAAGGTTTCATCCGGTGTTCACCGGAAATCAATCATCGCATTCGATACTTCCTCCAATGCAGAATGGCAGGGACTGGGCGACAGTCGAACACCAAGGGGTGCTGGAATGCCTCGCAGATATCGGACGAGCAGTCGCTGCCTGTGGGAGTTGAAGACGATGCGAGTGCGCGGCTGACGTGACCAAACCACAAACTCAGGGAGGAGAGTGGACAATTGATCGCCAACACCCACGGATTGGAACGGCTCGGTTCAGAAAGACATCCTCTGAGCAGCCTCGCACCACCCGATCACCGACCGCACGGGTCCACGCTCCACGAATATCCGCCACCCGAACTCGCACCGACCGATGCTTTTGAAGCCCCTTCGACTTTGAATCCGGTCCTCTCGTCCCGGCGGCGCGTCCGGACGGTTTTCGTGAGCGATATTCATCTCGGGTGTCGGCACGCTCAGGCGGCGGCTTTTCTCGAATTCCTCGAATCGGTCGAGCCCCGTCAACTCTATCTGGTCGGCGATTTCATCGACGGCTGGAAGTTGCGCCGCCGCTGGCGGTGGGATCCCATCTACTCGCGAATCTTGCTGCGGCTGAGCGAGATGGCGCACGGCGGCACACGTCTGTTCTTCACCCCCGGCAACCACGACGACTTCATGCGCGAGCCGATCCTGCGGGAAGTGGTCTCACGCGGCCTCGTACGGATTCGCGATGAGTTTGTCCATTGTTTAGCAGATGGTCGTCGCTTCCTCGTCCTGCACGGAGATCGCTTCGACACGGTCGAATGCGGAGCCAAATGGCTGTCGGTACTCGCCACCATCGCCTACGACGGTCTGCTGACGGCCAACTCCCTCGTCTCTCGCATCGGTCGCGTGTTCTCGCGTCGCGATCGAGGCGGCGGCGGAAAGCCGTTCGCGTTGGGAGCCGCCGTCAAACGGAGCGTCAAACGCATCGTCACCTATATCAGTCGCTTCGAAGACCGACTGGTCGATCACGCCGTCGCTCAACAGTGTGCCGGAATCATCTGCGGTCACATTCACACTCCCGCGCTGGTCCAGCGCGACAAGGTGATGTACTGCAACACAGGTGATTGGGTCGAGAACTGCACGGCGCTCGTCGAACACGAGTCCGGTCGGTTGGAACTCTTCGCGTACCGACCGCAATTCCCCGGTTCGGCCTGGCAGCCGCTGATCTCCGCACCGGAGCAGGACGAGCCAAAGCAGCCCGTCACCGTCTCGCCCCACGATCACTCGATGTCGGAAGAATGGCCCAACCCGGTCACGACCGCCGACTGGACCGCGCACCCAGCACGCAACGCATCTGGAGAGCTACCCCGCACCATCCCCAAGTAAGGAGGCAGGAGTCATGGCGCGCATCTTCTACAGCATGGCCGGTGAGGGACGCGGGCATGCCACCCGCGTGCGGGCGATCGTCGAATCGCTGCGGCATGAGCACGAGTTCTCGCTGTTCGCCCCGGCGGCGGCCTTCGACATACTGTCGGACGCCTATGCCGGAACCGAAGTGCGAGTCAGCCGGATTCCCGGCCTGTTGTTTCACTACACGGATCGGCGGTTGAACTACTTCCAGACGCTGCGTCACGCGGCCGGATACCTGTGGGGACTGAGCGACCTGGTCCGGCGACTCGAAATTGCGATCCGGGTTGAGTCGCCCGATCTCGTCATCACCGATTTTGAACCCGCTCTTCCGCGAGCCGCCGCGCGGTGCGGCGTGCCGTTCCTCAGCATCGACCATCAACACTTTCTCGTCACCAGCGACCTGTCGGCGCTGCCCCGCTCGCTGCGGATCGAGGCGGCGATGATGGCTCCCGTCGTCAACGCGTATTACCGCGGGCAGGCCGAGACCGTGGTCTCGTCGTTCTACTTTCCGCCGCTGAAACGGGGCTGCGACGACATCGTGCAGACCGGCGTGCTGCTGCGTCCCGAGGTACACGAGGCCCGGCCCGAATGGCACAGCCATCTGCTCGTCTATCTGCGGCGATTCGCCGATCGGCCTGTCCTCGACACGCTGCACCGGTGCGGTCGCGAGGTGCTCGTTTACGGTCTCGGCAACCTTCCACGCGACGGCAATCTCACCTTTCGAGCCATCAACGAGCAGACGTTCCTCGAAGACCTCGCCACCTGCGACGCGCTGATCTCCAACGCCGGGAATCAGCTTGTGGGCGAGGCCCTTTACCTCGGCAAGCCGATCCTCGCCATGCCCGAAGCGAAGAACTTCGAGCAGTTCATCAACGCCCACTTCCTCCGCGAGGGCGGAGGTGGAGACTGGGTTCCCGTCGATCGGTTCGACGACAGCAGCCTGCGCAAATTTCTCATCAAGACCGGAGAGTACCGTCGCGCTATCCCTCGCGAGCGACTCAACGGGTTGCCCGATGTGCTGGCCACGATTCAACGTCACCTGCCGCAATCCGCGACCGTTCGCGATGTCCATTCCAACCCCATGCAAAAGGTCGCCTGATGCTGACTCGACTGCCCGGATTCCTCAGAGCCATCGTCCGCAATCGCCGCCGCCAGTTCGACTGGCCTCGATTTCTGACCTACACCGTGACGTTCGGCTGCAACGCGCGCTGCATCATGTGCGACTCGTGGAAGATGCCCAACAAGGACGATCTGACGCTCGACGAGATCGCCCGCATCTTCGGCCAGCTTCCCCGCATGGACGCCGTGCGTCTGACTGGCGGCGAACCGTTCGCGCGGAGAGACATGGTTGAGCTCGCCAAGCTCGTCGATGAGAAGCTGCGTCCGCTGAGTCTGCACGTCACGACCAACGGCTTCCTGACGGAACGCATTGTCGAGTTCTGCGAGCAGCGGCCGAAGCGGACGACGCTCGACCTGCTCGTCTCCATCGACGGTGTCGGCGAGAAACACAACACGATCCGAGGTCACAGCCGCGCCTATGATCTTTGTCTCGAAACGATCAAGGCGTTGGCACCACGTCGCCGGGAACTCAAGCTGCGCATCGCCGTCAACCAGACGATCGTCGATGCCGAGGGTGCCGACCAGTACAAGCAACTGCGCGAGGTGCTGCGTCCGTTCGGCATCCACAACCAGATCGTCATGGCCTACGACGTGAGTGCCACCTACAACTTGCAGACCGATGTGGACGTGGCCCCGCGCGAGGCGGGCCGGTTCACCACGTTCGGCCAGTTCACTCCCGTGCAGATCCGCGAACTACTGGATGAAGTCGAACGCGACATCAACCAGTACTCGTGGGGCCAGCGGCTGGCCAAGCGCTACTATCTGCGCGGCATCCGCAACCGGCTGTTGCACGAGTTGGGATCGCCGAACCCGAAGTGCGTGGCGCTGACATCGCATCTGCGCCTCTTCCCCAATGGAGATGTCCCGACCTGCCAGTTCAACAGCCGCGTCGTCGGCAACCTGCGCGAACAATCGTTCGCCGACATCTGGAACAGCCAGCAAGCCAACACTCAGCGAGACTGGGTCCGCCGCTGCGCCGGCTGCTGGGCCGAATGCGAAGTCCTCCCCAGCGCGATCTACACCGGCGATCTGTTTCAATTGTGCGTTCGGTAGCGAACACGACGGCGAACGTTCGCATGTCCGGTCCTTATTCCTGCCCGCTTCGGGGGGGCGGCGAGGGGACAAGAATGCCCCGGACGATCTCGGTGGGATTCCCCGCCGCCGCAACAAGTCACCAAGGCTTCATCCAATCTTCACGAGAGGACGCATGATACGTGACGTAAAGCTCGTCGCGAATTCAATCCTGCGAAGTCTCTTGAGGATGACAGGCTATGACCACGATGCAACTCGGTTCGTCCACCGACTTGTCGGACCATTCCCCGCCAACCGTCTGCGATGATGCTCCCAGAGGGGCATGGCTGAACGAATTGACTCCCACTGCGACGTTGGAGCATTTGCCCTCCTTCGAAACCACGGCCTCGCCCGACACGCTGACTATCCTGCTAGACCAGCAATTTCATAGCTCTCCCGATCTGCCGGGTGTGATCATCGCCTCGGAGTCGCAGCTGCTGGGACTGGTCTCGCGTAAGATGCTGCTCGGACAACTCAGCCGCCCGTTTGGGATCGAGTTGTATCTCAAACGTCCCGTCCGACTGCTGCTCGAAGCGGAACAGCAACAACCGTTGGTGCTACCGGTCAAGTGCTCCGTGGGCGAGGCGGCTGGACGAGCACTCGGTCGGCCGACCTCGCAGGTTTATGAACCGATCGTTGTGTGGGACGGCAAACGGTTCCGCTTGATCGATGTTCACACGCTGCTGATCGCACAGTCGCAGCTCTTGAAGCTGGCGAATCTCACCGTCCAGCAACAGATGGACTCGGCCGAGGCGGCCAATCGGGCGAAGAGTCAGTTCCTCGCCAACATGAGTCACGAAATTCGGACGCCGCTCACCGCCATCCTCGGCTTCACCGAAAACCTGCTCGAACCGCAGGTGCCCGAGGTCGAGCGGACGGCGGCGCTCCAGACAATCCTGCGGAACGGGCACCATCTGTTGCAGCTCATCAACGACATTCTCGACCTCTCGAAGATTGAAGCGGGACGGCTGGAGGTCGAGAAGCTGAGCTGCTCACCCGGCGAACTGCTGGCCGATGTGGTCTCGGCGTTGCGAGTGAAAGCTGATGCCAAGCGGGTCGGACTGTTGATGTCGTATCGCGGCTCCGTCCCCGAGACCATTCACAGCGATCCGACTCGGCTGCGGCAGATTCTCATCAACCTTGTGGGGAACGCGATCAAGTTCACCGAGCGAGGTCACGTTGAAATTGGAGTTTCGGTGGAACATGTCCGCTCAGACCGACCGATGCTGCGCGTCGATATTGTCGATACAGGGATCGGCATGACGCCCCAGCAACTGGAGCGACTGTTCGAGCCGTTCAGTCAGGCCGACGGTTCTGTGACGCGACGCTTTGGCGGGACAGGACTGGGACTGTCGATCAGCCGCCGATTAGCACAGTTGCTTGGCGGTGATATCGCCGTCACCAGCGAACTGGATCGCGGCAGCATCTTCACCGTCGTGCTGGAGACCGGTCCTCTGGATGACGTGGAGTGGCGATCGACTCCTCCCGTCGGGTTTGAATCACGCCGGATGGCCAATATCTCGAATGACACAAAGCTGACGGGACGGCTGCTGCTGGCTGAGGACGGTCCCGACAATCAGTTGTTGATTGGCTCGTTCCTGCGCAAGTGTGGAGCCGACGTGACCATCGTTGATAACGGGCGCAAGGCGGTCGATCGGGCACTGGCCTCACTGGCCGGGTCGGCTCCGTTCGACATGATCCTCATGGACATGCAGATGCCCGTGCTGGATGGCTACGCCGCGACCCGCGAGTTGCGCAGCAATGGCTGGTTGCATCCGATTCTGGCTTTGACCGCCAACGCGATGTCGGGTGATCGACAGAAATGTCTGGCCGCCGGTTGCGACGACTTCGCCACCAAACCGATCGACCGACGGAAGCTGGTCGCACAAGTGCAGGAGTTGCTGTCGTCTCCTACCTCCGAAAGCGATTCGCCCGCCGAGCCGACGAACGATTTCAGCCCCGCAACTACCGACGTTTTCAATTGGAAGAGGGCGCTGGAACGGGTCGATGGAGATGAGGTCTTGTTGTGCGAGATCGCGGAACTGTTGATCGAGGCTTGCCCGGGCTGGCTGGCCGATCTGGAGCAGCACCTGGTCGAACGCGACCAGTCCAGCCTGCGTCGTGTGGCCCATACCCTTAAGGGTTCGGCCGACAATCTGGGCGCAGCACGCGCCGTTTCAGCTGCCGATCGCCTCGAAATCGCCGCCGCACAGGGCGACTTTGACGAAGCTCGCTCCCTCCTCCCGGCGTGTCGCGATGAGGTGCGACAGTTACTCGTCGCGCTCCGGCAGTTCCTCAGCGGAGAGGCGAACGGAGACTCAGGCGGGGTGGCCCGACTCAAATGATGTCACAGTCGTTGGACGTGCCAGTGCCGAGCGGCACTACTTGCCTCAAAGCGGACAAGCAGAGGCACGCCCCCCATTGTGGATCGCCTGAGGCAGGGCCACTTCGCCAAGAGCTGTCAGCCGAGAACGGAAGCGATCCCGCAGCCGCCCGACGGCAAGAGCGTCGCCTGCCCGAATCTGTCGGAACAAGATCGACACAGAGCCGGAAAGATCAACTGTCATGACGGCGAAAACTCACGTCGGAATTGCTGGAGTCTCACGCCGACGATCAGAGGGGAGTCGAGTCAGAAGCCGCTGACGATGTTGGGGTCGATGCCACCATCGTGGTTCGTAAACCGCATCGATTCTCGCTTCCATTGTAGATTGACGATTCCCGTTGGCCCCGAGCGGTGCTTGGCAACGACGATCTCAGCGAGGCCAGGTCTGTCATCGGGGTTATAGGCATCGGGACGGTGCAGGAACATCACGATGTCGGCGTCCTGTTCGATGGCGCCGCTCTCACGCAGGTCGGCCAAGCGAGGCCGCTTGTCCTCTCGCAACTCGACGCCGCGATTGAGCTGCGACAGCGCGATCACCGGTAACTCGCACTCCTTGGCGATCCCTTTGAGCCGCCGCGTGATCTGAGCGATCTGCTGTTCGCGACTGGCCCGCTTGTCGTCCGATTCAATCAGTTGCAGATAGTCGATGATGACGAGACCAAGATTGTTTCTTCGCTTGAGTCGCCGACAGATGGCGCTGATCTGACCGACCGTTCGTCCGGGTTGGTCGTCGATGAACAACGGCAGTTCGCTCAGTTCCGAAGACGCCTGCATCAGCGCATGGCGTTCGGCCGGTTCGAGCTGTCCCTTGCGCAGGCGGTGCCCGTCGAGTCTGGCTCGGATGCACAAAAATCGTTCGGCCAGTTCGAGCTTGGACTGTTCGAGGCTGAAGATCAGTGTCGCTGTCTCGCCCGCCCCGGCCACATACTCGGCCACGTTGCAGACGAAGGCCGTCTTCCCCATCGAAGGACGGGCGGCAATGATGATGAACTCGGCGGATTGAAAGCCGTTCGTCTGGCGGTCAAGTTCCTCAAAGCCTGTCGAGAGACCGCTGATCGAGCCTTCCTTGCCAGCTCGTGCGTTAATGCGGTCGAGCGTGGCCAGCATGATCTCATCCATGCTCAGTTTGGCTCCGGACTCTTGATCCGCCAAGATTTGGAAGATGCCTTTCTCGGCTCGATCTAACACCTCGGCCGTATCATCGGAGCCGCTGTAGCAGTCGCGGAGGATCTCGGTGCAGACGTTGGTCAGGCTGCGTTGAATCCATTTGTCACGAACGATCTCGGCGTAGTACTTCGCGTGCGCCGCGTGTGGAACCGTCTCCAAGATTTCGATCAGATACGGGGCACCACCGATGTCCTCCAACTGCAAGCGGGCATCCAGTTCTTCGGCCAGCGTGACGATGTCCGATCGGCGATTCGATTCGTGCAAACGGAGAATGGCAGCATAGATTGACTGGTGAATGTCGCTGTAGAAATGCTCGGGCCGCAGGATGTCAGCAATCTCGTCGATGGCATGATTTTCAAGCAATACGCTGCCGAGAACGCTTCGCTCTGCCACGAGATTTTGTGGCGGAAGATGAGCGCCGCCAATGCTGCCGCGAGAATTTGAATCAGCCATGACAAGCAGCCCCATAACGCGTAACAGTCCGCACGCCAGAACCGCGACACCGCCGTCTGGAAAAAAAATGGCGACGCACCCAAAGCAGGGTGCGTCGCCATCATGAGCAACAAATATCCGAACTGCGGATCATTTCTTCGCAGCAGGGACCACCCATACCTTGACCTCGGTCTGGGCATCGGCGTGCAGATAAATCTTGACGGTATACATTCCCAGTTCCTTGAGAGGTCCGTCCAAGCGTACATCTTCGGATTCGATCTGGTAACCAGCAGCCTTGAGCGCCTTACTGATATCTGGCCCCATGATAGAACCGTACAAGTGGCCTTCTTCGTTGGCATTGGCTTCGAGCGTCACGCTGTACTTGCCCACAGCTTCGGCACGCACCTTGAGTTGCTTAATTCGCTCGACTTCGATGCTTTCCAGCTTCTCTTGATGGCGCTTGACGCGGCGTTTGTTGTCCTCGGTGGCGAGGGTTGCCATTCCATTCGGCAGAAGAAAATTGCGGGCGTAGCCCGGGCGCACACGAACGACTTCACCACGCTTGCCGAGCGATTCGACATCGTCAGCCAACAGCAGTTCGATCTGGCGGGAAATTCGTGGACGACCGGAAGCGGTATGCGTTGCGCGTGACATCTTGCTGGATTCCGTGAAAACATGCCGACCCCGATGGGCCGAACCAAATTGGGTTTCTGTGTAACAGAGGCTAACTCGCGACCGGGCGAACTCAGGGCCTCATCGTTTCAATTGCGGGATTGGGAAATCAACTCCGTACCGATCCGTTAGAACGGAACCTCATCAACAGACGGCCCGTTAGATGAGCCACTCGATGTATCTTCAAAACTGGGATGGTCACCGATGTCCTGAGAGAACCCACCTTGTTCGCTGCCACCACCGTCTCGACTTGAAGGAGCAGCCGAACCACGGCTATTGGAGCCGGCACCCCCCGGAGTACCGCCACCATCGTTGCGACTACCAAGCATAGTCATGGTTTCGCCGACGATTTTTAATTTGGTCCGCTTCTGTTTGGTTTCTCGGTCTTCCCAAGAATCCATCTGCAGGCGGCCTTCAATCAGGACTTGCTTGCCCTTGGTCAAGTACTCACCAGCAACTTCAGCAGTGCGATCCCAAAGCGTCACATCAACAAACGTGACTTCTTCTTTTCTGGAGTTGGATTGCTTGTCAAACCAAGTTCGATTCACTGCAAGTCCGATTTCGGCGACAGCAGTTCCGCTTGGAAGATACTTAACCTGCGGGTCACGAGTGAGATTGCCAATCAAGATGACCTTGTTGTAGCTCGCCATGATTGAACTCCTTCAGTGGCTGGTTCCAACAAATCAAGCCGAACTGAAAAACACATTCCCCGGGACGTAATGCCGCCTATCGACCCTCTTCAAACCCTTCGGGAGCACGTTCTTTTTCGCCGTAGCCACCCGAACGGGGATCACGCGGATCGGGCCGTTGTTCTGGACTGTGGAGGGCACCGTCATGAGAGGTCAAGGCATCGACCATGGCGTCGAAAATAACTTTGGGATGACGAATCACCAGTTGTCGCAGCACGGTCTCATTCAGCTTGCACAGCCGATTCAACTCGGCCATTTGGTCGCCTTCCATCGTAAAGCAAGTCAGGTAGTAAAGACCTTTCCGGTGCTTCTCAATGGGGTAACACAACTTGCCGTCTTGCCACGGACGAGATGCCACCAACTTGGCACCCACTCGGTCCAGAATGCCATGAACTGCCTGCTGCGTCCCCTCGGCATCGGCCGCGAACTTGTTGCTGTCCAGCAGGAACATCCCTTCGTACTGATACTCAGCCAAAATAAAATCCCTTCGAGAATTGTCGCCACGTGGGGCCGACCTGTCCGAAAACGGCCGGTCATTAAATCCGCCAGCCCAAACACGGGCCTACTCGAATCATTGGCAATCACGACTAACGTGATTTCAAACCATTATCAAAAATCAGGGAAGCGTGCGGACAACCTTGTACCGGATTCGCCGCGATTTGCAACCGGCCTCAATCGTCGAACCTGATCTCCCCGCCAATTCCTCTTGCGGGGTCCACCAAAAGAGCTCCAACCCCAGTCGTTCTCTTGATTCAGTTTTCGGTCGGCGCCGCACCTTGATCGCTATTTGGATCTGCATTGAACTGGTTCATGGCTGCCAACAGGCCGTCTTGAATCCACACTTCAATAGCAGAAACCGCACGGCTGACCGCCTCATCGACACGCTGCAATTCATCTTTACGGAACCGCCCAAGAACAAAATCCACAGCGTCGGCATTTCCTGGAGGGCGACCGATACCGAGCCGCAATCGCGGAATTGCTTCTGTTCCGAGGCAAGTTAAAATACTAAGCAAACCCTTTTGGCCACCGGCCGAGCCGGATTGTCGCAAGCGTATTTGGCCGACTTTCAGGTTCAGGTCGTCTCCCACTACCAACAAGTCCGTCAGCGGCAGTTGAAAAAAACGTACGAACTGTTGAACACTGCGACCGCTGAGATTCATGAAGGTTTGAGGCGCAACGAGCAGCAGCCGCTCGTTGGCACACAAGACTTCGGACACTTCTGCTTCGAACCGAACCTTGGGCTTGGTTGCCCCCCAGCGGCATCCAAGCTCCGCCAGTACATCAAATCCGATGTTGTGGCGAGTTCCCACGTACTTGTCGCCGGGATTCCCCAACCCCACGACAATCTTCATCGCCCATCTCCGACGAATCTGCGATCAACCACCCCGCGTCTACAGCAGCGCTCCGCTAAACCGGGCAAGCTCATTATTTTTTCTTCTTGTCGTCCTTGGCGGCATCGGGATCCGCAACCTTCTTGCCGACGACTTCCGGCTCTGAAGCTCCCGGTGTGGCGGCAGTTTCCGCCTCCTCGCGAGCCTTAACGATATGCACGACGATGGCATCGGGAGCCGCGTGAGCGTGACTGCCTTCTGGCAATGGCAGTTCTCGCACGTGAATTATTTGGCCCATCTCAAGCGTGCTGATACGCACAACGATCGAGTCGGGGATTTGGTAGGCCAAGCAATCGATCTCGATCGAGTGCATGGGCTGTTCGACCATTCCACCACCGACGGCACCGGGAGCGGATCCCTTGAGGACGATCGGAACCGTGATCGTCACTCGTTCGTTTGGATCAACGCGAAGCAGGTCGAAGTGTTCGACGTAACGGCCGAAGACTTCCCACTTCACCTCGCGAATGACAGCTTTATCCTGCTTGCCAGAAACTTCGAGATCAACCACTCGAGATCCCGTTTTGAGGAACAAGCCAAGCACATCAGAGGCCACGACGACCGCGAGCGGATCGGCGTTGTGACCGTAGACATTGCCAGGAACCAGACCACGCTTGCGGAGACGACGACACGCGGCCGAGCCCATTTCGGTCCGTGGCTCGACAACCAGCTTCGCTTCATTCGACATGACGTACTTCGCCTTTCGCGTTGCTTAATACGAAGACCAACACGGCTGGGGCGGACGCGAGCAAAACCACTGTTGCTCACACAATCCAGCCGAAATCCAAGCCTTTTGAGAGCCGGGCAGTGTAGCGACGGCCTTGGGGGCCTGCAACGAATCGACCGACCTTTCAGCAGATTGAACCTCGGGAGTGTATCGTTTCTGGTTTCGCGAGGCCCGACCGGTATACTCCGCCGCACCTTTTCGTTCGTCGTTCTTGTGCCGCAGATGTCGCGTACGAAGCGGAGAATCGCCTGACTTCCCTGCGGCGGTTCACCCGAACAACGGATACTTTCCCACTGATGTCGCAGTGTGACTGCTCGACTTTCACGCAGGTCGAAGGTGACTCAGGCCGCTTCCGAGGACGATGACATGCTCGCAAGACGTGATTCTCTATCGTGTGCGTTCGCCTTCCATCGGCCGATCTCTCAGCACCGTCCCACGTTCTACGCGAGATCGCTCACCGTGTCTGTCAGACTGATTCTCGTAACCGCGTTGATGCACTTGGCAATGCCGTGCGCGAATGCCTGTCCCGTGACGAACATCGCGCAACTCAACGGCTTGGTGGCAGAGTTGACGCCATTCGTGTGGCATCAGGCTGACGTGGTCAAACCGAAAGCCAAACCTGAGACAGCTCCGGCAGAGAAAAAAGTGGAGGGTGATGAGAAGCAGCAGCAGAAAGAGGCGACTCCAACAGAAGAAAAGAAATTGCCCGAACTGGACCCCATGTGGTTGCAGAAGCAGTTGCGAGGGCTGTTTGGCCAGAGAGGTCGGCCCGCTGGCAGAATGAACGCGGGAGAACCGGCCGACGACGTGGGTGGTGACCGGACAAATGGCCGTGATCACATCGACAGTCGCGCACCGCAGGATCCCAAGGTTCAGCAAGTTTTTCGTGCGGCGGAGGCGGCCATCCAACGCAAGGATTGGAAGAGCGGGCAGGATCTGCTGCAGCGGCTGCTCGATTTGCCGGAGGACTCAGTCCAACGGTTGCCTGATGGGCGATGGCAGTCTGTGCGACGGACGGCCAATACACTGCTTGGCACGGCTCCCGCCGAATTGCTCGACGACTATCGCACCCAGTATTCGGGGCTGGCTGCACAGATGTTGGCCACCGCCAAACGGAGCGGTCGCGCCGTCGATTACGTCAGCGTCGCCACTCGATTCTTTCACACACCCGCCGGTTACGAAGCGGCCAATTATTTGGGTTCGCTCCACTTCGACCGGGCTGAGTTCGGGTTGGCGGCCGCGTGGTTTGAAGACTTGTCCCGTTCGCCCGCTCCGTTTGCGAAGCAGCCGACTTGGCGATTGAAGGCCGCATTTGCGTTCAAGCAATCGGGAAACATCGAAGCCGGTCAAGCACTGGTCGCCGATGCGAACGATTCTCCCGCCGCGCCGGTTCGGCTGGGTTCCGGCCCCGTGGATGCCATGACGTGGTTGAGCGGCTCCGATTGGAAAACCTCGACGCGAGCGATCGCACTCGCCGATTGGACACAGCTCTACGGGACGGTGGCTCGGCTCGGAAAGGCGATCGGGGGTGAGCCGCTTCTTTCGCCGCTCTGGTCCATTCCGATGACGACCAGCCACTCGGTGCGTCGTCGCGTGCAGTGGCTGATGCAAGACTTGCTCGACCAAGACCGCGCGCCGATTCTCACTTCCATGCCGCTCGTCGTCGGCGGGCAGCTTCTTTACCGAGACCTGCGCGGCGTGCGTGCCGTCAATCTCGAAACAGGCAAGACGCAGTGGGAGAGCATCGAAGGGGTCTCACCCGAGCGGATCATCGCGGGCTTGCCACCGCAGCAGGTTGAGCCGCGTGATGCGTGGCGGTTTCGTGCGAATCAGTTTCAAGTCGATGCCAATGAGTACCAAGGCCAAGCCGCCGAGAACCATCCCCTGATGAACCTGATGTTTCGTGACGGGAACTACAACCAAATCAGTAGCGACGGGCGTCAGGTCTTCGTGATCGAGGACCACGGTATTCTGACTCGCAACCAGCCGGGGCAACACTTCGGCTGGGATAGCTCGAACGAGACGCCCGATCCGAACGGCGTCCCGTGGAAAACGAATCGGCTCGTGTCGTATGACCTTCGCACCGGGCGGCCATTGTGGAGCATCGGCGGTGTCGAATCGTTGGAGTCGTTCGATTTGCCGCTCGCCGGTTCGTACTTCTTCGGTGTCCCGGCGGTCGATGGTGACGAGTTGCTCGTGGTGGCAGGGAAGGGCGATGAGATTCGGTTGTCCTCGCTCGACCGCGCCACGGGAACGCCGCGCTGGTCGCAACTGATCGCGTACTCAGACACGAAAATCGAACAGGACATCGGCCGACGATGGTACTCGGCCCCGGTGGCTTCCAGTGGTGGGATCGTGATCTGTCCGACGACGGTCGGTTGGCTTGTGGCGGTGGATCGGTTGCGGCAATCCGTCCTCTGGGCGCACCGCTTTCAGCCGGTGAATGCATCGGCGGATCGCGACCCAGGGGCCCGTTTCGTTCAGCAGCGCGACCTCGCGTCGCAGTGGTCTCCGTCAGCGCCGATCATTTCCGGAAGTGTTGTCGTCTACACGCCGCCGGAAGAGTCGATCGTCCTCGCGCTGAATGCGCTCAACGGAAAGAAGCTGTGGGAGAAGCCGAAAGAGGCGTGGCTCTATCTGGCGGGAGTTTTCGATGACCGTTTGATCCTTGTTGGACGACATGAGATCGGGGCACTTGCCCTCGCCACCGGCAAGCCGCTCTGGACCGTTCCGCTCGGTGACGAGGCTCGTCCGTCGGGACGCGGCCTCGCGGTGGACGATCAGTTTTACATTCCACTCAGCACCGGTGAGCTGCGGACGATCGACCTCCAGACCGGCAAGACCGCCTCGCAAACATACGTCCCGTCCAAGCATCCCACGCTCGGAAATTTGGCGATGCACCGAGGCAAGCTGGTCTCGGTCGGTCCCTTCGGCGCGGTCGGATTTGGCCAGCGTGAAGCGTTGCTCGCCGAGATTCAGCGCCGCAAGGCGATCAATCCGATCGACCCGTGGGCGCTGCTGCGTGAGTCCGAAGTCCATCTGCTCAACCGCCATCACGCGGCGGCACTGCCGCTCCTGCGTTCGCTCGCCACAGACAGCCTGACCGACGACGAACGAGTCCGCCATCACGCGGCGCTCGTCGAAACACTCGCCGCGATCATCCGGCTCGATCTCAAATCCAACGCTGCCGCGCTGACGGAGTTGGCCGAGATCGCTGCTCTCCCCGATGAGAAGCTCCTCGTCCAAGAGTTGACTGCCGATCGGCATGTCTCCGAGGGCCGGTTCGCAGCGGCGTTCGATGTTTATTGGTCTCTGAGCGATCTCACCACGAGCGTGGCCGTGATCACTCGCACCGACGACCGCCAGGTCTCCACTCAGCGAGTCCCGTGGATTTCCGGACGACTCTCCGATATCTGGTCCGCCGCGCGCGACGAGGAGCGAACCCGAATCGACTCCCAAATTGAAGCAGTTCTGGCGGAGGCTTTGCGCGAACATCGCGATGCCACAAACGCCCCAGACACCGCGACGACGCGATCAGCCTCCGCGATGAGACTCGCGCGGTTGCTCGCCTTCCATCCGGCCACGGCGACGCTGCGAGCCGCGATCATCGACGACCTCGCCACTGCGGGCGACTTTGGCGGTGCCCAACTTGAACTGTTGAAGTGGGCCGAAGATGCCGACCGCACCGTGGCCGCGCGCGCCGTCGAGCGACTCGCGCGGTTGATGGATCAATTCCAAATGCCCGCCGACGCCGCTCATTACCGTCGCCGTTTGGCGACCGAGTTCGCCGACGTGACGCTGAGCGACGGCCGCACCGTCGCAAAGCTGCTCGAAGAATGGAACCGTGACGGCGGACTCGATGCAGCGAAACGGTTGCCGATCCGCCCGTGGGATGACCGTCCGTTGCAGATCGTGCAAGGGACCATGCAATACATGCCGCCGTATCAAGAGGTCTCGCTCACGTCGCCACTCCCGTACTTCGGGTCACTGGGGATCGAAGTTCACGCGCAAGAACAGCGTCTCGCGTTTGAATCGCTGCTCGACGGCTCATTCGCGTGGCTCGCTCCCCTGCGCAGCGGATCACGCAATCAGGGCGAGTCGTTCGTCTCGACCGATTTTCTGGGTCATCAAGTGGCGGTCGTGAATCGAGATGTGCTGCAACTGTTCTCGCCGACAGAACGGCGGCTGCTTTGGTCCAAGTCTTTGGATGGCGCGGGTGAGGGCGGGCCGTCGTGGCGCCAGGCGTCTCGCCCCCCGCCGCAAATGATGCTCCTCGCCAGTCGCGACTCTGGCCGGCAGATGTCGCTGATGCAGTCGGCTCAATTCACCGGCAGACTCGCGGTGGTGCAGCCGAATTATCTGTGTCTGTACTGCCGCCGTTCGATCACGGTTCTCGACCCGCGTACCGGTGAAGAACTCTGGCGCAAAGAGGGGTTGCCGCAATACTCGCAGGTGTTGGGGACTCACAACGCGCTCTTCCTCGTGCCGCAAGACCACACCAAGACGCAGGCCTATCGCGCGCTGGATGGCCAGCCACTGAAGGTGGACGGGCTGGGAACCTTGGTCACGAGTGCCCTGCTCACACGCGGCGACTCACTGCTGGTGCTGGAGCCAACGCAAACTCGCAAGCTGTTTGGCAATCAGTCGAAGACCGTGCTGCGATTGGTCAATCCGGTGACGAAGTCTGAAGGCTGGAAGGTCGAGTTCCCCGCGCTGTCGCAGGCCTCACCGTTGGGCGAAGAGGAAATCCTCGTCTTGCCACCGGATGGCGCGCTGGAACGGATCGATGTCGCCACCGGACGACGCACACCTTTGGAAAAACTCCCCGCCAATTCTCCGAAGCCCCGCCCGGGCGAAACGTTTGCCATCGCGGATGACGACCACATCTATTTGGTGGTCAACACGCCTGACAACAGCGGCGGTCACCATTACGGCGAAAGCCTGTTGTCAGTGCGCGTTCACGGCACCGTCTCCGCTTGGAACCGCGCCGATGGCAAACTGGCGTGGCAGCAGGAAGTGAAGCACCAAAATCTCGTCGTCGATCGCTTCCGCTCGTTGCCGGTGATGCTGTTCGTCTCCCGCAGTTGGAAACAAAAAGGAAACCTGAACTACGGTACACTCAGCATCCAAGCGCTCCACAAGCAGACCGGCAAACGGCTCCACGATTCGACCACCCCCTCGCAATACGGCGGCTTCCACAGCGTCCAAGTCAACGCGAGCGAACCGTCCATCGAACTCAAGTCGTACAACCTGCGTCTGAGACTCGTCCCGACGGATGCGCCCGTTGAGGCCAAGTAGCCGTCTCACAAGAGATAAGAATCAGGAAGAGGTGACCTCTGACTCCTGACCTTTCGCGGAGCGAGAGGGCTACGGTTTTGAAATGCCCTCTACTTTTACTTTGGAGTTGCCATGAAGTGCGCCCCATCCCCGCGAAGAGCCCGGTTGGCGCCCCATTTCATTGCGAGCCTGTGTGTGTGGTTGGCCCCACTCGTCGCGTCGGCTGATGAGCTGCGTCCGGTCGCCAACTTCTTCAAGCTGCCCGGCGATTGGACTTTGGGGGCGTGCTCAGCGGTGGCCGTGAATGCGAAGGGCGAAATCATCGTCTTCCATCGCGGCTCCCATCCGCTGTTGGTGTTTGATGATCAAGGAAACTACTTGCGATCATGGGGCGACGACCTGGTGAAATCGGCTCATGGTCTGCGTGTTGATCGCGACGACAACATCTGGACGACGGATGTCGGTACGCATCGCGTCTGCAAGTACGATCCCACAGGCAAGCTGCTGCTTTCGCTCGGGACCGGCAAAGCGGGGGCGGGCGACGATCAATTCAACAAACCGACCGACATCGCCTTCGGTGCGATGGGCGAGTTCTTCATCACGGACGGTTATGGCAACACGCGCGTCATGCAGTTTTCCTCGTCGGGCAAGTTACTTCTGTCGTGGGGCCAGCCCGGCAAAGCCGCAGGTGAGTTCAACACGCCCCATGCGATCGTGATGGATCGACAAGGCCGCTTGTTGGTGGGCGATCGCGAGAACGATCGCCTTCAACTGTTTGATCAAGCCGGCAAGTGGCTCGCAACTTGGCCCGGCTTTGCGCCGTATGGCTTGGCGCTGGACAAGTCGGGGCGAGTCTACGTTGCCGACGCCCGCGATCAGCAACTGCTACGGCTGACTCCGACGGGCGAAGTCGAGCAGCGTTGGGGCCGCAAAGGAACCGCCCCCGGCGAATTCGATTTGCCTCACATGCTGACGTTCGACGCCGCAGGCAATCTCTTCGTCGCCGAAGTCAACGGCCGTCGAGTGCAGAAGTTCGAAGTGGTTCCGTAGCCCGATGCCAGTCGCTGACGGATTCTCAGTTCATCCGCAGGTGAGCGAGGCATTGCTTGCCGAGTGGTCGTGGATGGGATTGGTTTCATCTGGCTAACTGGAATCACTCGCAAAACTGCGGATGAACCGAAGGACGTTGGCCTCATGCTCGGCGTTCCTCGCGCGAAGCATGCGGCGACCGCTTTGAAGCACTCACTCGTCGCCGGTCGGCGGCACTCCGCAACCGGCCGCAGCGATTCGGGCCGCGCCGTAGGCGGCCTCTTCTCGGTGAGGAGTGAAAGTCAGTGGGAGGCCGAAGGATTGGGAGACGATTTCGGCGAGGAGGCGGTTTTCTCGCAGGCCATTTCCCGCCGAAATGAGCTGGGTGGGCTTGTGGCCGGTGATGTTGTGAATGGCCGTGAAGCCGTCATGCAGCGAGCGGGCCATCCCTTCCAAGACGGCTCGTGCGAGGTGTTCTGGGGTGAAGTTGCCGGGCGTCAAACCGGTCAGCGAACCGCGCACGGTCGGGTCGAGTCGCGTGCCCGAGAAGTGCGGTTCGCAGCGTAGGCCGTCGGCACCGGCAGCGACGTTTGCGGCGAGGCGGTTCATGAGTTCGTAGAGCGGCGGAGGAGACCCGTTGTCATTCCGGACTGGGGCCGAGAGCCGAACAGAAGCCCCCTCACCCCCGGCCCCTCGCCCCGCAAGGCCGGGGCGAGGGGAGTGAAGGTCGGATGGCTCCAATGGCGTGGTTGGTACGGTCCGCGCTTCGTCGATGAGCTTGTCGCCGACATTGCGGAAGAACTGTTCGAGGACTTGATACGACCAACCGCCCGCCAAGCCGACGTTCGACATCAGGTTGCCTCGACACGGGAACGGCCGCAGTTCGATGGGAGGTTGGAATCCGACTCCACTTTCCGTGAAGACGGCCACTTGAGCGCCCGTGCCCACATTGACGAGGACACTCGCGCGGCGATCCGTCACGCTGCCGAGGAAACTGGCTTGATGATCCCCGATCGGTGCGAAGACGGGTGTCCCGGCGGGTAGCCCCGTGGCGGATGCTGCGGCGTGCGTGAGTTGTCCGATCTGCTGGTCGGCCTCACGGATCTCGGGGAAGAGAGAGCGAGGGAGTTCGAGGGCCATGATCGCCGCCTCGGACCATTGCCGCGTCCGGACATCCAATACGCCGCTGCTCCCCGCACACGATGGCTCGGTGATCGGCGGTTGGTCGGTCAACACTGAGCCGAAGTAGTCCATGATGAAGCAGGCTCGCGCGTTGGCAGGCAACAACTGATGAGCTTTCAACCAAAACAGTGTCACCGCCATGAAGCCCGGTTGCAGACGGCAGCCCGTCGTCTGCCACGAGTCCTCGCCGACCGCAGCCCGCGCTGCATCGAGCCATGTCATCGAACAGTTTGGCACCAAATCCAACGCGCGACGATCCTGCCAGTTGATGAGGGGTGACGCGGGTTCGCCGCGCGCGTCGATCAGCACGACGCCATGTTGCTGACCGGTCATGCCGATCCCCGCGACTTCACTCGCGCGCGGGCCGAGTTTCTGGACGACCGACTTCATACACCCGAGACCATGTTCGACGATCCGCCGCGCGTTCCATTCCGACCGTCCGCGCGGTCGGTCTTCGATGCGGGTGACGTTCGCCTCGCTGACCTCCGTCGCGACAGCGAGTACTTCGCCGGACACGGCGTCCATCGCCAGGCTGGTGATTTTGGTCGTTCCCAGGTCAACGCTGATGATGATCGGCATGGTGTTCCTCGCGGTCTGTGGGCTTCATCGTTCATTCAATTGCAGGCGGCTCGTCTGCCCAAGCCGTGATGACATAAAGGGGGACGCGAGCCGCCTCCCCCACGGAAATGGCGTAAAGCCATTTTTCGCCGTATCGCCGGTCGGCCTTCCGTCACATGACCGGGGAACATGGCGACACGGGGATGAAACCAGCAGGACTTCGCGTTGAGTTCTTGGAAGGCGACATCGGCCTTCGTCTCAAACGGCACGATGTGCGGGCCAGCCAGTACTAGCAGCGACTGAGCGGCGCGAATGCGGGCGTCGGTAAACGGGTCTTCCAACATCGCCTTCAAACGAGCCGTCGTGCCGACGGCGTGCGCGTCTCCCGCAAATGTCGCCGCGTAAGTGCGGATGGCCTCGTCGCTGCTCGACAAGTTTCGTTCGAGCGCCCTCAGTCCGGCCTCATCGCCGATGATGGCCAGCGCGTGTTCAAAGCTCGCGCGGGTTGAGGCATCCGGGCAGCGGGCCATTTGTGTGGTCAATCGCTCGATGTCACTGCGGTCTCCAATCTGACCGAGTACCCATGCGGCGATGCTTCGGTCAACAGGCGAGTCCGTCGCCAAGAGTTCACGCAGAGATTGCAGCGCTGCTGTGTCGCCTCGACGCGCCAAGGCTCCCGTCGCCATCAGCTTCAACTTCATGTTGCCAGTCTGATCGAACGCGCGCCGCATCGCCGGGCCATCGCCGATCTCAAACACTTTGAACAGACTCTCCGCCGCATGAGTGTGTCCGTAGCTGTTCTCCCCGGCGAGGATGTCTTGCATCACGCGAATCGTGGAACGATCCCCGGCGCGAGCGATCTCCCGTGCGAGGCCGCACCGCTTCTGGTCGTCGGTTTCATGCGGGGCCTTGGGCGTCAAGAACTCGATCACTTCTCGACCGTGACCGCCGAGCGTCAGCCCTTCCGCCGCGTGCATGGCAGGCCAAAAGTCCTCGCCGTGCAGACCCATGCGGAGAACGAGCAGGCACCGTTCGCGCGTGGTGGCATCGAGTGCGATGCGCGGGAAATCTCCCGCCGTGCCAGCCCGCAGCGGCAGAAACAGCATCGCAGCGATCATCAGTGAAACTCGAACGAACGCAGGCATCAGGCAATCCTTGATGATGGGCCAGGGAAGTTCGCGACCAGCAGCCCGATTCATTCCGGGGGGACATCAGAGAGCAGACACGGGCCAGTCGGAGGCATACCCTACAAAAGATGTTGGCGACATGGGACCGATGCCGGTCGTGGTTGCCATCGTCTCCGCTGTTCCCACCTCACGCAGTATGGAATGAGATGTTTAACCGCGACCCTCTGGGGAGCGCGCTGATTGGGGATGCCCCGCTCCAGCGCGCTCCCCAGAGGGTCGCGGTTAAACTGAAAAATGTCTCACTTCTGTCCGCGCAAGTTTCCGAGAGGTTTGAGGATTGATGCTGCCCCACGACGAACACAACGCCCGCTTGCTCGATCACGTCCATCCGCCGACGTGGGTCAATCCGACTCCGGCCGCGCGCTACAACTTGGTTGTGATCGGAGCGGGAACGGCTGGGCTGGTGACGGCTGCGGGCGCGGCGGGCCTCGGCGCGAAGGTCGCGCTGATCGAACGCGATCTGATGGGGGGCGACTGTTTGAATGTCGGTTGTGTCCCGTCGAAGGCGCTCATCAGCGCGGCCCGAGCAGCGGCGAGCGTCCGACGGGCGGGCGAGATCGGAGTGAGTGCGAAACTCGAAACGCTCGAATTACCGCGCGTGATGGAGCGTGTGCGTCGTCTCCGTGCCGACATTGCTCCGAACGATTCGGCCGCGCGGTTTCAAAGTTTGGGCGTCGATGTGTTTCTTGGTGAGGGACGCTTCACCGGGCCGGACACGATCGAGGTCGCTGGCCAAACACTCCGGTTCAAGCAGGCGGTCATCGCGACCGGTGCGCGGGCGAGTCGTCCCGACACGCCGGGCCTCGCCGAGGCGGGGTATCTCACCAATGAAACGGTCTTTAATCTGACGGAGCTACCGCCGCGTCTGGCTGTCATCGGAGGAGGCCCGATCGGGTGCGAGTTGGCTCAGGCGTTCGCGCGACTCGGTGCGGAAGTGACCTTGATTGAACGGTCGCAGCAGTTGCTCGGTCGCGAAGATGAGGCCGCTGCGCGGCTCGTCCAAGCATCGCTCGAAAGAGACGGCGTGCGTGTGTTGCTAGACGCGGTTGTCGAACGAGTGACAAGCGCGATCACGGATCAGGCAGACGCCAGAGTGAAAGACGAAGCAGCTCGAAACAGCACAACCCTCGATGAGACCACTGTAGTCGAGACCCCTATCGATGAGACCTCTGAGCGGGGTGGCGTCCGCCCCCTGGCTCTTGGGCGTCAGCCCGCGGTTTGCCAAGAAGCCGTTGGGACGGAACCTGTTTGCAAAGAACCGGGGGGCTTACGCCGCCCCGCTCAGGAAGACATCGCCCTGGGGAGCGTGGGGACAACGCAAAAGACGCTCGTTGTGCGGCAAGGCGGTGAAACGATCGAAGTGACGGTCGATGAGATCCTCGTCGCGGCGGGACGGACGCCGAATGTTGAGGGCCTCAATCTGGAAGCGGTCGGGATCGAGTACGACCGAGCGAAGGGGGTTGCCGTCAACGACCGATTACAAACAACAAACCCGCGCATCTTCGCGGCGGGGGACGTTTGCTCGCCGTTCAAGTTCACGCACGCGGCCGACTTCATGGCGCGGGTCGTCATTCAAAACGCACTCTTCTTCGGTCGAGCCAAAGCGAGTGCGCTCGTGATCCCGTGGTGTACTTACACGTCGCCCGAGGTCGCGCATGTCGGACTGACCGAGCGGGCGGCGGCAGAGCAGGGGATGGAAGTGCGGGCGTTCGTGCAGGACTTCCGCCACGTCGATCGAGCGATCTTGGAAGGCTCGACCGACGGCTTCGTAAAGATTCTCGTGAAGTCGGGAACCGATCGGATCGTCGGTGCAACGATCGTCGCCGATCACGCGGGTGAGATGATCGGTGAGATCGTACTCGCGATGAAGCACCGCATCGGACTCGGCCGCCTCGCCTCAGTGATTCATCCCTATCCGACCGTCGCCGAGGCGATCCGCAAGTGCGGCGATGCGTACAACAAGACTCGACTGACTCCGTTCGTGAAACGGTTGTTCGAGCGGTGGCTGGCTTGGACGCGATGATGCGAGCGACGCGGCTCTCGTCCTCAAACATGCGACCCCACCGGGCTTGTCCCGGTGGCTCGCGGGTTTTTGCACCACTTGCTGTACTGATTGCTGTACTGATGCGTTGCTGTACTGATGCGTTGCTGTACTGATGCGGGTGATGGAGCGAGTAGTGCAAAAACCTATTTCTACCGGGGCAAGCCCGGTGGGGCCGCTTGTTTGAGGACTAGGGTAGCGCGGTCTTGAACCGGCTCACTGCGTCAGCTTGCGGACCATCACCACTCCGCTCGTGCTGCTGTAGATTTCGTAACCGCCGCCCTTGATGATCGCCACGGATTGGCCGTTGGGCAGAACCAGAGTCGGAACGGTCGTCGAAGTCGTGGTGAACCAGCCGGTGGAAAAGCTCGACATCGTATCGTGTTGGCAATACCGGAACTGAAGGTAGAGATCGTCGTTCGGTGCGGATGCCACTGGTCACGGAGACCGTCTTAATGAGCGTCTCCCACACGTAGTCACCGGCCGAGGGCGAATCGGCTCCGAGATCAGTCGAGGTGAACTCGGCACCGGCCACCGGCAGTGCCTCCGTCGCCACATGAGCACACTCGCCGCCACCGATGCGTGTCCCCGCCTTGCCGCTGAGGAACGTGACGATTTTCTGATTGAGCGTCTGCGCTTCGCTCTACGAAGCCGAATCCAACACAAACAACACTGCGGGAACGATCACTTGCAATCGACGCAAGGCACAGCATCTCAAACGAATCTCGCACTCATCACAGACGAGGACGGGCTTGGCTTTCAGCCCCCTCGACTCAGGGAACGTAGAACAGGATTGAAGTGATGCCAGCGGCATTTCGCAGAATTGAGACGGGCAGACATCATGGTGACGTTTGGCGACACCGACTGTTTCGAGTCGGCCACACTCGGGACGGGAGTCGATTCCAGATCGCTTCATGCTTACGTGTCGCAACGCCGATGATCGGGAATGCCGCGCGATTCGTGGATCATCAACCCGGCAATTGCCCCCGACCCAGCCTGCTGCCACAATGCTGCCCCCGCTTGGATCTGCCCACGGTTCCCGCCCCGCTTGCCTCGCCTGTCGCCGCCTCATTCACTGGATTCGCACGATGATTTCCCTGCTTCGACTCTCATTTGTGAGCGGCTGTGTTGGAGCGGTCGTGTTGTGGGGCGTGTCAGTCGCTGTCCACGGGGCTGAGCCGCCGCCGCCCGAGCAGCTTGAGTTCTTCGAGAAGCAGGTCCGTCCGCTGTTGATCGAACATTGTTCGGAATGCCACGGTGCGAAGAAGAGCGAAGCGGGGCTGCGGCTCGATACGAAGAGCGGCTTTCTCAAAGGCTCGGACACTGGGCCGATCGTCGTCGCCGGAAACGTGGACGGCTCGAAGCTGATGAAGGCACTCAACTATCGCGACGGTGAAACGCAGATGCCGCCCAAGGGGAAGCTGTCCGATGAGAAGATCGCCGTCGTGAAGAAGTGGCTTGAGCTGGGATCGCCTTGGCCCGCCGAGGCGGCGGGCGCGGGAGGCGGCTCGGCAGCGAAGGACCATTGGGCGTTTCAGCCGGTGAAGCGACCTCTTGTCCCCTCGCCCGCGTCTGTCTTTCGGGAAAGCAACACCGCAGGGGGCGCAGGGGCAGGCAAAGAACCCCTCACCCTAGCCCTCTCCCCGCAAAGCCGGAGCGAGGGGACAAGAGTCGCGTCGCCAATCGACTCCTTCATCCTCGCGGCACTCGATGCGAAGGGTCTCAACCTCTCGCCGGCTGCGGATCGGTACACGTTCATTCGCAGGGCGACTCTCGATTTGCATGGCATCCCGCCGACGTTCGAGGCCGTGCGCGAGTTCGATGAGGACTCGTCGCCCGATGCGCATGAGAAGCTGATCGACCGGCTGCTGGCGTCGCCGCTGTATGGCCAGCGTTGGGCGAGGCACTGGCTCGACGTGGCTCGTTACGCCGACACCAAGGGCTACGTCTTCACGCAGGAGCCGCGCTATCCGTACTCGTACACGTACCGCGACTACGTGGTCGATGCTTTCAATGCCGACAAGCCGTTCGATCAGTTCGTGCTGGAGCAGCTCGCGGCCGATCAACTCGGACTGGCGGCGAATGATGAGGCTCACGCGGCAATGGGCTATCTCACCGTGGGGCGGCGGTTTCTGTTCAATAACCACGACATCATCGACGACCGGATCGACGTGGTTTCGCGTGGACTGCTGGGGCTGACGGTCACGTGTGCCCGTTGTCACGATCACAAGTTCGACCCGGTGCCGACCGCCGATTACTACTCGCTGTACGGCGTTTTCGCCTCGTCGATTGAGCCGGAGGATTTGCCGATCATCGGCGAACCGAAAGAGGCGGCGGCTTACGCGGTCTTTCAAACGGAGCTAACCAAGCGCGAACAAGCGGCGACCGAATTCGAACAACAGAGCCTCGCGCAGGTTCAAGACGAGTTGCGTGTACGAGCGGGAGACTGCCTGCAACAAGTGGCTCGCCAATCGAATAACTGGCTGGTTCTTCCCCCCGCGATCGCCGAGAAGATTCCGCCAGTGATCGCGAGCAAGAACGATGTGCGACCGCAACTCGTGAAGCGGTGGGAAGAGTATCTCACGCGAACCGCCGCGATGCCGCAGCCAGTGCTGGGGACTTGGCACGCACTCGCCAAGATTCCCGCCACTGAGTTCTCGCACGAGATCGACAAGCTGGTCGAGTCTTGGTCGAACGCCGACGCGGACTCGACCAAGAGCGTGAACGCGCGCATACGGAAGGTCATCACGGAGACGAAGCCCGCGACGTTGATTGACCTCGCGAAGTTGTACGGCGCGGTCTTCGATGCTGTTCGCGGCGAATGGGACACGCACAAAAAGGGGACTCCCGATGCGAAGGGACTTCCCGACGAAGCGGCCGAGCAAGTGCGGCTGATCCTGTTCGGAGAGGGTTCACCAGCGGTCCTCACTCTCGACGACAGCCGTCGCCTTGTCGGACGTGATGTCCGCGACAAGGTCACGAAATTGAAGAAGGAGATCGAGAGTCTCAAGGCGACTTCGCCCGGTGCGCCACCTCGCGCGATGGTCATGCGCGACGGTGGGCTTCACGATCCGCACGTCTTAATTCGTGGCAACCCCGGCCGTCCCGGAAACAAAGTCCCGCGCCAGTTCTTGGAAGTCATCGCCGGTTCCGAGCGGAAGCCGTTCGCCAAAGGGAGCGGTCGGTTGGAGTTGGCTCAAGCGATCATCGACCTCAAGAATCCGCTGACGCCGCGCGTCCTCGTGAATCGCGTCTGGCAACATCACTTCGGCACGGGACTGGTCTCAACGCCAAGCGACTTCGGCACGCGCGGCTTCCCACCGTCGCATCCCGAGTTGCTCGACTGGCTGGCGAGCGAAGTCATCGAAACGAGTCCGCGCTGGTCGGTGAAACATCTGCATCGCGCGATCCTCACGTCGTCCGTCTATCGCCAGTCGTCCGCAGACAGCCCCGCCGCAAAGGCCGTTGATCCTGAGAACCGGCTGCTGTGGAAGATGCCGCGCCAGCGACTCGACTTCGAAGCGATGCGAGATTCGTTACTGGCCGCATCCGGTCTGTTGGACCTCTCGCTGGGAGGCCGTCCGTTTGAGAGTCAGATGGACGTGAAGAGCCATCGCCGCACGATCTATGGCTTGGTGAACCGCAACGAACTGCCGGGCGTGTTCCGTGCGTTCGACTTCGCCGACACCGAGGCCACTGCCGCTGATCGGCCTCAAACCACGGTCCCGCAGCAGGCGCTGTTCGCGCTCAACGCCCCGTTCGTCCAAGAGCAGGCTCGCCAATCCGCCGCCGTCGCGTGGAGCGGAGCCACCGACGATCCGACTCGCCTCGCGCTGCTCTACCGCCGCGTGCTGTCCCGCGAGCCGACATCCGAGGAACGCGAACTGGCGCTGCGATACCTCAGCGAGGCACTGACGACTCCCACCGAAAAGCTCACCCCGTGGGACCGGTTGGCGCAAGTGCTACTGCTGACGAACGAGTTTCTGTTCGTCGATTGAGACGCTATGTTGGCGCGGGACTGTGTTGGAAATCAAAACAGTGATGAGTTTGAATCGCATCTGCTGGCCAATCGTCATTCGCCAGAGAAAGACCACGTATGGCAACCGTCTTGCAACAAACACTCGTGACGGTGGAAGAGTTCGAGGCGATGGTCTTTGAATTTCCAACCGATCTGGTTCAGGGGGAGATCGTTCCAATGCCACCACCGGGGGGAGTTCACGGCCGGGTTTGTATGAACGTCGGTTTCGTGTTGGAGACGTGGTCGCGCGCCGCCAACTTGGGAACCGTGACTGCGAACGATTCCGCCGTGGTGACCGAACGCGATCCCGATTCCGTTCGTGGCTGCGATGTGATGTTTACCCGCTGGGAAAAACTGCCGGGACGCGAGCTTCCCAGCGGCGCGTTTCAAATCCCTCCCGACCTCGTGGTGGAAGTGCGATCTCCCTCGGATCGCTGGCGGAACATCATGGCCAAGGTTGGCGAATATCTCGATGTTGGAGTGACAGAGATCTGGGTCGTGGACCCCAGCG
This sequence comes from Schlesneria paludicola DSM 18645, assembly GCA_945862235.1. GTDB lineage: Bacteria > Planctomycetota > Planctomycetia > Planctomycetales > Planctomycetaceae > Schlesneria > Schlesneria paludicola_A. The sequence continues at coordinate 4,551 of CAMAYU010000010.1, read as the reverse complement.
ATCGATCAGTCGATGTGTTTCGTAACGACCGAAAGCAAATTCGTGTGACGGGTGACGAACTGCTGGCGAGCGCGGATGTCCTACCCGGATTTGAATGTGCCGTCAGCGAGTTCTTTCAGCACGTGTGAGAAGGTGAGATGACCAACATGAATCCGCTTCATCAGTTGCTGACAATGCCCTCAACGCGGCGCGAGTTTTTGTCGCGTTCGGGGACCGGGTTGGGGTCGCTTGGGTTGGCGAGTCTGTTCGCGGGCGCGAGTGGCTCGACGGGGAGCGTTGAAGCCGCGTCGGTCGGCACGTCGCCGATGGTCGCCCATGCGCCGCAGTACGCCGGGAAGGCGAAGCATGTCATTCACATCTTTCTGAACGGCGGACCGTCGCATGTGGACACGTTCGATCCGAAGCCATCGCTGACGAAGTATCACGGCCAGACGCTGCCGACGACGAACCTGCCGACCGAACGCAAGACCGGGGCCGCGCTGGGGTCTCCGTACCAGTTCGCGAAGTACGGCCAAAGTGGCATCGAGGTGAGCGAACTCTTCCAGCACACGGCTCAGCACATTGATGACATCTGCGTGATTCGGTCGATGCACGCGGAAGTCCCCAACCACGAGCCGTCGCTCATGCTGATGAACTGCGGCGACGGGCGACTCGTGCGGCCAAGCTTCGGTTCGTGGGTCACGTATGGACTGGGGACCGAGAACCAAAACCTCCCCGGCTTTATCGCGATGTGTCCGAACGGCCTGCCGATCACGGGGACGCAAAACTGGCGATCGGCGTTCCTGCCCGGTGTCTTCCAAGGGACGCACATCGACACCAAGCACACGCAGATCGAACAGCTGATCGAGAACATCCGCAACGATCAGATCGGACGGGGCGAGCAGCGGCGGCAGCTCAATCTGTTGCAGGAACTGAACCGCCGTCACGCCGAGACCCGCGCGAACGAAGCCCCGCTGGAAGCTCGCATCCATTCATTCGAGCTGGCTTACCGGATGCAGATGGAGGCGACCGACGCCTTCGACATCCAGCAGGAACCGAAGCACGTGCAAGAGGCTTACGGAACGAGCGTTCAGGCGCGGCAGCTTCTGATCGCCAGACGCCTCATCGAACGAGGCGTTCGCTTCGTCCAGCTTTGGCACGGCGAGGGCCAACCGTGGGACAACCACGACGACATCGAGGTCAATCACCGCCGCTTGGCAGGCGAGTGCGACAAAGCGATCGGCGCGTTGCTCGGCGATTTGAAAGAACGCGGGCTGCTCGATGAAACGCTCGTCTTGTGGGGCGGCGAATTTGGACGGACTCCGACCGTCGAGCTTCCCACTCCGGGAGCCAACGCCGGCAAGATCAACGGCCGCGATCACAATCACCACGGCTTCACCTGCTGGCTGGCGGGCGGCGGCGTGAAGGGAGGCCAAGTCCACGGCGCGACCGACGAATTCGGTTTCGCCGCCGTCGAGAACAAAGTCGCCGTCCATGATCTCCACGCCACGATGCTCCACCTGCTCGGCTTTGATCACGAGAAGCTGACCTACCGCTACGCTGGCCGCGACTTCCGCCTGACCGATGTGCATGGTCGCGTGGTGCAGGAACTGCTCGGTTGAACCGATGACAGCAGTCTGGTTGTGTCGATTGAATCCAAGACGGCAACTCGGACGGTCGTGCTGATTGCACGGAACGCGCACGGTCGTCGAAGATTTAATGTCGAAACCGGTGTCACTCGAAAGAACACATTGGCGCTTCGACTGAATCGAATAGTTAGTCTGGACCGGTCATTCGATGGCGTATGCGTGGTGATCGAGTGATGCCTGTGAACCAGCTTTGCTTCAGTCACTCGCGCGAACGTGGTTTGACACACTCAACACGACCTCCTGCCCACTGGAACAACGGGAGAGATGGTTCACCTTGGCGGGGCCACCGCAGGGGTGGCTCCGACGAGTTCACCCTGCCGATTGCCTTCCCCCTGCAACAGTGCCCATCACCGGGCATCCCGCGAAAAAACAAGGTCTTACATGCACCACGAACATCAGCGAATTGGAGGAGCATTAGACGTGCTGACGCGCGGCATCTTCCCGTTCTTTGAGCGCGAGTTGCTGGCGGTCTATGGCTCCAAATGGGAAGAGGTGGCGCGGCCCAGTTTTCGCGGTCAGTCCCCCAGCGCAGCCCAGAACAATCTCTGGGATGCACATGCCATCCTGACCGTGATGTGGGAGCATTGGAACGCGGTCTTCCGGTACAGGATGGGGTTGCCGGAACGGAGCCTCGTCAGCGAGTTGCGTGATTTCCGAAATCGCTGGGCCCATCAAGCCACCTTCACGGAAGACGACAGCTATCGAGTACTCGATAGCGCCCAGAGATTGCTGTTTGCGGCTGGAGCGGTCGATGAGGTTGAGGAGATCGAAGACCGTAAGATCGAGGTACTCCGCAGCAAGCTCGGACGCCGTGTGAATGAAGAGCAAGCGCGTGTCCGGTTCAACAACGTTCGGCTGACCGATGTGGTGCTGTATGTCATCTGCGGCATTGCCATCATCTCGACGACGTTTCTGATGTTCGGTGCGACGCACCTCGGGCCTGCTCTACTCATCGCAGCCTTCACGGCGTTCGTGTTCGGCTACTTCATCTACCAGCGGATGACCGCGACAACGCCAGTATACGGCGTTCATGAATGCCAGAAGTGCAGCAAGGTCATCTACAGCGAAGTCTGCCCGTATTGCGATCCGCCTTCGCGATCTTCTTCGTCGATCATCAAAGGCAGCGGTTCTTCCATGAGGTTCCCTCCGTTCCGCGATGCGCCGACGGAAGTGAAGCCGTGAGCCGCCTGTGATGTTCCGCTCGCACCAGAGTGCCCCGCAGGTTTGATGCGACGCCGTTGACATCACGCAGCATCAAATCTTTCGTACGTCAGAGGATGGGGCGGCGCATGCCTGAGGAGGCCCCGCAGAGAACCTGATGTGGCCACGCGGCCCCAAGCGTGGCCACCCACAAGATCAATGCGGGCTCGCATTGATTCCATCTGCAAACTCACTCTTCAGCCCGGCTTTGCAGGGGGGAGGGGATGAGGGGTGAGGTGGGTTGGAATAGGCTCTTTGAACGCGCGACCAGCCTGCAAACGCTCCCACATGCGAGCGGTGAGAGATTTCACAAAAGGAGACGTTGACGCAAATCACATTCAAGATGAAGATCGTGTGAAGATTCAGCCCGATTCGGATGCGATCTCACCGCCCCGAGTCCCCCACTGTGTTCGGATGTTGTTCCCGACTTGCACTTGAGGGAGTAAAGCATGACTGTGGACAGTTGGAAGTTGTGGTTGGCCCCGTTTGCTCTGTGGGGCATCTACGTCTGCTGGCACAGTGGTTATCAGTCGGGATACGCAGAAGGACATCAGACCGCGTGGCAGATGTCCCGTCCCTCACCTGATCTCGCACTGGCAGAACCATACATCGAGCGAGACCGCAACCTGTCATCACCCGACGATGGCTCTACGGAGTGAACTGCCTCGCGAACCGCGATTCTCGTGTTTCGCTTTATTTTGAGTCGCTCAGAACTTCCAGCATTCCTTCGCCGGTCCTTCGTAAAACGGCTTTGACGTGTGGATCTACGACCAGCAGTTCCGCTCCTCTCCACGCGAGGCCAACCGGGTTCTTGAGCGGCTCTCCCGCGTGGACAGCCACCGGTGCGGCCTTGCCTTCAATCTTCCAGATCGTCTTGGCATAGCCGTCCGCAACGTAGAGTTCGCCAGCCGTGCCGATGACCACATGGTGAGAGAATTGGAACGGACGCCCCTCCAGTAGCACCTCCTTCTCTTTGCCATCGACCGAAAGCCGAATGATGGCGTTCTTGCCGTGACAGACGGCAATCAAGCGGCCTTCCGTGTCCATCGTCAACCCGCGTGTTGCGGCCAATTCCGTGACTTCAACCGGTTCACCACCCGCCGCAGGAATTTTGACGATCCGCTGAATCTCAATATCGGAGGCGTAGATCGTCCCGTCTTTGGCCACGGCCATTGCCATCGGGATGCCAATGTTGCCCTTTGTGAGCGGCTGCGGTTGCCCCGCTTCGTCAAACCGGTAAATCTCCCGAGTGGACGAATCTCCCGCCAAGAGCTTTCCTTCGTGGTCGATCGCCAAGCAGCGCACGGCATTCAAGGGCGTCCGAAATTTCTTCGACCCTTGGAAATAGACCGACCACTTGTTGTCGGCGTACTTCCAGACTCCGGGCAGGTCACGGTCAGCGACATAGACAATGCCATCTCCTCCGACCGCAGCGGCCAACGGGTACTTCATGCCCGACTCTTCGGCCGAACAAACGGCGAGGCACGAACAGAGCATTACACCCAAGATCGCAACCCATTGCCGGTGGACTAACCGCGTTCCGCAGCGGGCATCAACGATCTTGGCACCCACCGTTCCAACACCATCGAGCGAAACGATCATGATCGGGCCTCAACTTGGAACACTCTTAATGAAACAAACCCGGCCGAGAGGGACCGGGTTGCGATGGATTCAATCGAAAGCGGGTGAGGGGAATCGAACCCCCGTCTAAAGCTTGGGAAGC
>CAMAYU010000009.1 GCA_945862235.1 Schlesneria paludicola DSM 18645 | reverse complement strand
CCAAAATCTTCAGTCGGACGTTGGCCAAAACTCCAATGACATCCGGAATCTCCAGTCGGACTCTCGTCAAAACACCGAGGGTGTGGCGATGGCCATCGCCTTGGGCGGCAGTGCAGGGATCCTGCCGGACGACAAGACCTTCGCGGCTTCGTCAAATATCGGCACGTTCCAAGGCCAGAGTGCATTGGGCTTCGGCGCTGTCGGACGACTGAACGACAACTGGTTCCTGAACGCCGGTGTGGGCACCGGTATCAGCCACGGCACGGTCGGTGGCCGGGCTGGCGTCACCTATGCCTGGTAAGGAAATTGTTTAAGAACTAGGTCGTGGTTTCTGATTGGTTTGGTCTGAAGCCAAGAGGGCGACGGATCGTAGCCCACAGCGTGAGCCGTGGGGTCAGATGCCACACACTCGGACAGCCCAGAGAGCGTCACTTTCGTGAGACGGCGGCTCTCGCCCGGAGTATCGCCGATCCTAAGCGGGCACGTGCTCACTGAGGATCGGCGCAGAAATCACTGTCGCAAATTGTCCGAACCCGTGTCCCGGACGCTCCAAGCGTCCGGGACACTTCGTGATGCGTCATCCCGACAGTGATTCAGACACCGGGACTAAGACTCCACACACATCGCCGATCCAAGGAAGGATCCACAGATGAATGCGACTCGACCGAATCGAACTGAGGCCCCGTGCTTGTTCAGCAGGCCCACCCGGTCAATGACGACCACCCTCGCGGCGACGATTGTCACTCTCGCGATGTTGGCTGGTCCGTCGTCCCCGGCGAAGGCTCAGCAGGCACCGGCTCCGTCCAGTACGGAGACCCGCAAGCTCGCGCATCTGCTCATCAAGAACGCCCTGATCTCGGTCAATCAGGGGAACCTGACGGGCAACTACACGGTGCTGCGCGATCTGGCCTCCCCCGGATTCCGCGGCCGCAACTCGGCGTCCGATCTGGGCACGATCTTCGCCAATCTGCGCCAGCAAAAGATCGATCTCTCCCCGATCGTGCTGCTCGATCCCGTCATCACGCAGTCCAAATTTGACAAGGAACAGAACCAGTTGCGTCTGGCCGGCTACTTCCCCTCCCAACCGGTGCAGATCAAGTTCGACTTGGTCTTCCAGATGGCCAACCCCGGTGGCTGGATGATCCACGGCGTCTCGATCGGCACCGAGTCGGCCGAGGCGCAAGCCCGCACTGAAACCGAAGAGACCACCCGCAGCACCCCCGCCGCGGCCCAAGAACAGTCCTCAAAAGTCCGCCCGGTCAACGCCAGCCAACTGGAGCCCGAATCGTCACCGCCCCGCACGCGCATCATCCCGGCCTCCACCCCGCTGTCGATCCGTCCGAAAAAATAGCCGCCGCAGTCCTCGCGCTCGACCCAACGGGGCGGGGTGGCCCCGCTTGCTTCAAGCAAGCGGGGTGCCCAGCACAAGAAACATCACGAAGAACATTGATCAAGAAATCGGGCTGGAACTCAGGAACGGGAGCGCAATCACTTCCCGAACTCAAACGGGGGGGGCTGGGGGCGGCGCTTTGCCGCCCCCAGATTGGGGGTGAATATCGCTTCGCTGGGGGCCGCGAAGCGCCGCCCCCAGCCACACTCGGGAAGTGATTGCGGCCCCGTTCCTGAATTGAACGTCGGTCTGAAGTTTCTTGGGCCTACAGCCCAACGGCACTGACTTTGAGCGGCACGGCGCTAGCCGCCGGTAAACGGAGTTGTGTTTCCAAGCAAAGAACCGGCGGCGAGCGCCGTGCCGCTCACGGATATTTTTCCAAAGTGAGTGCCATTGAGCGTCAGGCGGCGATTCCGCGTCACTCTTCCACGACCAACGTCGCGCCGGGGTAGTAGTGCCGCACGATCTCGAAGCACGATTTTCCGGCGTGAGCTTGGCCGTTGGCTCCCCACTGGCAGAGGCCGACGCCGTGGCCGTGACCGCGGCCTGCGACTCGCACCGCGTGCTTGTTCAACGTGAGGCTGAAGTGCGGGCTGCGGAGGGTGCCGGGGGGAAGACGCTCGCGCAATTCGACGCCGCTGACTCCCAGGCTCTGCTGGCCATCAACAATCCGAAAGCGTGAGATCACTCCGTCACCGGGACCGGCCGTTTGTTGGATCGACGTGATGGCGGTGAGCGGCTTCAGGTCTTGGAGTCCGTCGAGGAAGTCACGTTCGCTGACATCGGCTGTCCAACGAAAATACTTCGACTCGCGACACCACTCGCACGGGACCGACTTCAAAACGGGAGCGGCGTCCTTAAACAGTTCGGTTCCGTCGGTCGTCCGGCCACCGCAGACGGCCGAGTAGTACGCGCTGAACAGCCGAGCTTTGTATTGCAGGACGATGCCGCGTGTGTCAGCCACCGCGCGACGACTCGACACACTCTCGCCCGCCAAGCGTCGGCCGTTCGAGTCGGTGTATTCGACGCCGAGATACTTTTGGCTGCGCTGTGAATTGAGGAGGTCGTAAACGGCGGCGGGATCGGCGTGTGCTTGCTGATACCGCGCGTACGTCCGCGCGATGATGGCCTGCGCGCATCGGGCGGCCTCGTGGAAACTGGCGGGCATCTCGGAATCGACCACGCTGGCGAGGTACTCTTCGATGGGCAGCACGTTCACGGCGGAGACCCTTCCGTCCGTCCGTTTGAACAGCCGCACGTCGCCTCGATACAGATGCCCGTTCACGCGAATCGACGGCGCTGATTGCGAGACAATTTCCAAACGATCGACCGCAAACGTCGCGCGACCGATCTTGAGGCCGTTCTTCGCCGGTTCGACGCGTGCGACAGACAGGCTGTCCCCACGAGACAGTTCGCGAGAGGAGTTTGAATCGCGCGGCTGGCTCGTCGCGCGTGATGTACTCACAGCGCGGATCGAGTACGGGCCACTGATGGCGAGCTGCAAGTGCTCGCTCCCCCCCGGAGTGACATTCACCCGAATCAGTGGCGATTCCGAGGCGGTTCGAGGTGCAGGCAGTGGCCCCTCAATGCGTTTCGCAGATACGACCGCTCGCGTACGCGGTGCCATCTGAGTGCGAACCGAAGTCGGAACGCGGTCGCCAATTTGGAGCGGGGCAGGGGAGTTGAGTTCAGGCTCCGTTCGCACTGCGATCGCGACGGCACCCAAGACCACGACGATCGCCAGGCAGACTCCCCACGACCGGCTCGATGCACGGTCGTGCGATGTTCCGTCGCCATCGAACGAATCACGTTCCTCGGCGTTTGGCTCGTCTGTCGTTGTCGGCAGCATGTGTGGGACTCCGTTCCGTCGGAGATCATTGCCAGACGCGGTTCACCGCCAAACAAATTCGCCCGTGTCGATCAACGACACGGGCGCGTGAAAAGCAGAACTCGTCGCAGCGTCAGTCGTTTCTGAGCTTCAGATTCAACTCGCCCAATTGCTGACGAATCTCGTTGAGCGAAGTCACACCGAAGTTTTTGGTGGCGAGTAGCTCGTCCGGCGTGCGCTGGACCAGTTCGCTGAGCGCGGTGATTCCCAGTCGAGACATGCACTTGCGTGCCCGCACGGACAGGTTGAGGTCCGAAACAGACCGGGCCAACATCGCCTGCTCTTGGGGCGAAAGATCGGGCGAAATGAGTCCCGTACCAACCGGACCACCCCAACTCGTTTCCTTTGTGCCCTGAACCGCCAGCTCCTGACCAACCTGCAAGCCGTGAGCGGCCATCAGTTCGCGAATTTCAACGAGCGAGGTCTCACCGAAGTTCTTGCCTTCGAGCAACTCGGGTTCGGTGACTTTGGTGAGGTCGCCGAGGGTGATGATGTTCATGCCCGCGAGGCAATTTCGGCTGCGCACGGACAACTCGAAATCGTTCACGGGACGGCTGAGCAACTGGGCCAAACGAGCCTGGTTGCGGGCCGAATCGTCGTCGTAGTACATCTCGCTCGTGGCCTCGATGTCCTTCATGTACATCAGGGCGCGTTCGTGGGTGGGATCGAAGGCGAGAATCCGGCGGAAGCAGAAAGCGGCTGCAGCAAAGTTGTTTTTGTCTTCGTAGAGCAAACCCAGATTCAAGAGTGCGCCGAGGTAGAACGGCGGACGGCTCAGGGACTGCTCGTACAACCGAACGGCCTCTTCGTCGTTTCCGTGGAGGGCATTTTCACCCGCCAAACGGAACAGGGCCTGTGAGTGATGCGGGTCCATATCAACGGCCCGCTCGAAGTATTCGATTGCGCCGTAGGTGTCACCGCGATCGGAAAGGATGCAGCCCATTTGGTACGAGTAGTCGGCACGTCGAGCGCCTTCCAATCCGGACTGTTTGAGCGCAGCTTCCGCCTCGTCCAAATTCCCGCGTTCGCGGAGCGTTCCCGCTCGCTTCAGCGTACATTCGACGGTGTCGTAGCCCGCTTTGGCCGCCGCTGTAAATTTAGCGTCAGCGTCCTTCGGACGATTCAGCGACAGGTACGTCAAGCCGAGGACGTAGAGGGCGATCCCGTCTCCGGCGACGCCCGACAGTAGGCGTTCGGCAACAGCGTGCTGAGCGATCAGATAGGCTCCGATTCCTGCTCGCACGGCGTGAGCTGCCGCACCACCGGCTTCGACCTCGCGCAGCAATGAATCAATGTCTTGACGAACTTGAATGATCTGATCAGAAGCGATCGCGCGGCGAAGTTGTGCGAACTCCTCGGCACTCATCGGGCCTTTGGTACTCAAAATCTCACGAACATTGACGGGTTCCGGCGTCTTCAACACAGTCGGTTCAACCTTTCGTACGGGCCGAAAAAATCACCGGGAGCGGGCGAGGTTCATCAACAAACCCCGCAAACGCGCCTCCCGGTCCAGCTTGCTCTATCAACCGAAGGGCGAGAGTATATCGGCAAGGACGCATTCTGCAACGCCGTGGGGGGACAGCCGGTTGCGGCGAAGATACTGGCCCCCGTCTTCGCCACAGCCAATCTCCTCCGGCAGGTGGCGTAGCCGCACGCGAACCTTTCTGAGACGATGCCTCCGCGATGGCGGTGCCGAGCATTTGCTGCGCCTGCCGGGACGGGCTGCCCCGGTGTACCCGGCTTGTCTATTTCAGAACCGCCAGCCTGTTTGGGAACTGTCCGTCGAGAGGTCAGTCAAATGAGTGGAGAGTTGTTACTCGTCCTGTTCGGTCTGTGGATGGCCGATCCTGTCTCGAACGCTTCAGCTGATCCGAAGACGGACGAGATTCGGTTCGCGCTGATTGAAGATCTGAAGGCTCTGGAGCACGCCGACTTTCGAATTCGCGAGGCGGCCTCCGAGCGGATCGTCGTTCGACGCCTAGCCGCCGTCGCGCCGTTGGCCGAACTGGCGCAAAGCGGTCGGCCCGAGGCTTCGATTCGAGCGTTCGAGTTGCTTCGCCAGCTTCATTCCGCCGACGATGAAGCGACCTACGAGGCGGTCGAATCCGTTTACGATGCCTTGATCCAGGGCAACAACATTCAAGCCGCCTCGCGTGCTGAAGCCGCGATCGATGCACAGGGAGCGACCCGCCATCGGCGTGCGCTGGCGGCGTTCCGCAAGCTCGGTGGACTCGTCCGGTTCCACGTTGACGAAGACCCCGACAGCGACGCCCCGCCTCCTCCCATCAAGGCGGCGATGATCAATCGTCAGTGGATCGGTGGCGACGAGGGCCTCAAGTACCTCCGACGGATTGAGGACTTTCAACCTGCCGCTCGATTCCAGCAGCGATCCGCGCTGTACGTCATCAAGGGACCGACCGGAGCGAAGATTTCTCCGGAAGCCCTCGCGCAACTCAAAGCGGACTTGCAAGGTGTCGTTGCCGAACGAGGCCCCGCGTTTATGGGAGTGCAACCGTCAAGCGGGCTGGTTGAGAACGGATTGGTCATCAGTCGTCTCGTCCCCGACGGACCGGGTGATGCCGCCGGACTTCAACCGGAAGACGTGGTCCTTGAGTTTGACGGTGTCGCCATCCCAAACTTTGAAACTCTGGTCGAGCAAATCGGTTTGCGACAACCGGGCGACATCGTGACCGTCATCTATCTGCGCGACGGCGAGGAAAAGTGCCTCACGGTCGAACTCGACGAATTCAAAATTTGAATCCGCCGCGAACAGCACTCGAATGCCCGTAGGGTAAGCGCCTCGCTTGCCCATCGACTCTTGAGATATTGAGATTAGAGTCGGGCCATTGAACCCCCCGTTGGCGACAGGCGGATTGGCACGATGCCGAATGACTAACGGAACTGGCTGGCAAGCGAGACGCTTACCCTACGCTCCGATCAAACGCCGCCACCACTCAATCGCGACCCGATAAGAAGGACTTTCAAAATGGAGAGCGTGCCAGAAGCATCGCGCAACGTGGACTCGGTATCGACCGACCGCGAGACTCTTCTGCGAGACTGGCCGCTGCTCGGCGAGTCGCTCCCACCCGAGCCACTGGTACCGTACCCCGACTCTCACTGGGACTGGCGGGCGATTCATTCCCGCCCCGTGATCGACTCCACGGCGTTCGTCGCACCCGGCGCGATCGTGATGGGCCGAGTCCGCTTGAAGGCGCGCAGTTCGATTTGGTTTGGCTGCGTTTTGCGAGGCGACTTCGAGTGGATCGAGGTCGGTGAAGAGACCAACGTGCAGGACGGCTCGATCCTGCACGTCGATCACGGCTATCCGTGCATTCTTGGAGATCGCGTCACGCTCGGGCACCGCGCGATCGTTCATGGTTCGACCGTGGGAGACGGCGCGTTGATTGGCATCTCCGCCACAGTTCTCAGCCGCTGCGTGATCGGCGCGGGGGCACTCATTGCCGCCGGTGCCGTCGTGATGGAAGGGACTCACGTTCCGCCGCACACGCTTTGGGCAGGCTGTCCCGCCCGGCAGTTGAAGGAACTCAGCGAGGCTCAACGACAGCGACTCGCCGCGACGTACCAACTCTACGTCAACAACAGCGCCGGATTCCGCGCGGCATTCGATACGAAGAGTGGTGAGTGAGCTTCTCAAAACTAGCCCGACGCGCAAGCGAGGGCTGGGCATTCGATGAAGGTGAAGCCCTCGCTTGCGCGTCGGGCTAGATTTGAACAACTCCGCAATCTCAAGCTGTTCGACCATGAGTTCGACGGTCTGACCTCTCGTACGTCGGCTTGCCAGCCTCTCCTCTCGCGCCGCGCGAGGTTTAGCCAGACCTCATCCCTTTTCCTTCTCCTCCGCTTCGGCATCGGCCTTGCGAAGTTCCGTCGCTTCTTCGTTGAGCTGTTTGATTCGGTCTTCGCTCAGGTACTGCCGGATCAGCGTGGCCATTTCGTCGCAGAGGCGGTTGATCCGAGCCTCGCCGGTCTTGTCCTTGCGCGACTTCGCGGCGTTCACCGCCGGGACGCGCACTGCGGCGAGGCGGTCAAGAAACGATTGGGCATCATCCAGCTTGGCGAGTCCCGCCAGTCTGGACTCCTGCTCTTTCCAGTCTCGCTGCTTGGCGGCCGCTCGAATCAGTCCGATCTGAGTATTACGAACGGCGACCGCGTCGATGAGCTGCCCTTGAAGCATTTGCACGTCGGCTTCCGCCGCCAGTCTGGTGGAGTCATCGGGAACTTCGAGTCTCACCTGAGAAGCCACTCCGGGGACGAAGGGGACTCGTGCCAGCAGGTATTGCCCGCTGTAGGCGAACAGCCACACGAGCGGTCGTTCGCGATCCACGGCGATCGTCACGAGGCCACGTCGGTCAGTCAGCAACTCTCCCACGAGTGTCTCCAACCGCGCGACGGGATCGTCTTGAACCGGCGTCGCGGGTGAACTCCACAGTTCGATGCGATGCGCGACCAACGGGAGCGACGGCTTGGTTTGCGTGGCCAGTTCCAATCGTGTGACCTGCTGCTGTGGACGCACGGCCACGACGATCGTCTCATTGCGTCCGCGCTGCTTGGCACTGATCGGCGAACGAAGGCCACTTCCGACGTTGGCCGTCATCAATGAGCCGGAAACCTCGGTCGCGGTGAGATACGTCCACGGAATCGGCAACAATCTCTCGACTCGATTCTCGCGACTGCGAACGGCGATCGACGGAACGAAGATGTCCTTCGGTTGAGCCAGCGCGAAGCGGACATCGGGTGCAGTGAGCGCCCCCGCACGCAGTCGAACTTGCACCGTGTGCCCGTCCACTCCTTCCACGACACCGACCGGGCGAAACGTCTGCCAACTCAACTTCAGAATGGCGAGCGGAACGTCGCGCGGATCGACCACGCGCTCGCCGACACTGGCCAGCGCAAGTTGAATCTCTGGCTGCCACGCTCGCACCTCGACCCGATAGCCGGGCCGAGCCGCTTGAACGGTGGCCACAAACCAAACCTCCACCGGTTCACCGGGCAGTTCCTGCGGATCGGCACGCTCGACCAATTCGGCCACTTTGAGTCGCGACAGTCCCGCCGCACTGACCGGTTGCAGCCACGGTAAAGACTCCACACGCAACTGCCACATGGAACCAACACACCGCCGCGCCGCCTGCTCCGTGGCAAGAAGCATTTCTCGCTGAGCCGCTTCCGAAAGCTGCGGCGCATCAAACGCGATCGCCAACCGGACACGATAGGGCCGCACATCGACGGGTAGCTCGGCGGAGGGATCTGCGGCGGAGACGGGTGTCGCACCGAACAACATCAGCCCGACCAGCAGGGCGAGGAGCGAGATGTGAGTGCGAGGTTGAAGTGCGGGGCATCGGTTCGCAGTGTCGTCATGAGCGGAGACCGTAGTCCGGACTACGGTTCCCGTCCCGGCACTGTTTAGGAAACGACTTCGACTCACGGTTCTCTCACTCCCTCTCACGGCTTCGCTCGCACTGTGGCACTCAAACTGACGCCGAACTCGATCACGGCGCGTCCTGCGGATACCACGATTGCAGCGTCCAGCGTTCGATGTCGTCGTACGTGTGCATCGGGCGCGGCGGAAGCCCGATGAGATGTTTGCGGGTGACGAGGTACTCATCCACTTCCCACAGCGGGACGTAACGCGCCTCGGTCAGCAGGTCGCCGAGCAACCGGTGGAGCAACGCGGTCGCGGTCGTCCAGTCGATAGTTCGTTCGAGTTCCAAGAGCGTGCGGCGCGTCCGTTCCGGCAGCGGCTGCAACGCGGCAACGCGGGCTTCCGTTTGCAGAGTCAGCAGCGGCCAGATGTCCGCGATCGGCTCCACGAACCGCGCGGTGCGATAACAGATGTCCCAGTCGTCTCGCGTGAGAGCTGCATCCGGTGCGGCATCTTCGACGAGAGTGACGGTCAGCCCGACCCGCTTCCATTCAGCGATCATCGCGCGCGCCGCCTCGCGCAAAACGGGGTCATCGGGGCAGAGCAACCGCAACGGGGGAAGTGTTCCACCGAGTTGCTTCTTCGCCGTTTGAGCCAGTGCGGCGGCGAGCTGTGGATCGTAGGCGGGCGGCTTAAGCAAACGGTTGTAACCGTAGCTCGACGAGGCGAACGGACCGGTGACAAGTCGTCCGTGTGACGCGGGGGCGTCCTTCAGCACGACCTCGCGCAGCAGCCGCTCGCGTGGCACCGTGTGCAGGATGGCTCGCCGCAACTGACCATCGCGCAGCGCGGCGGTCTTCGACTGAAACATCAGGAAGTGAGACTGGGGCAGGGCGTACTGCATCACGAAGAACCGGCCGTCGTCTTGAAGTCCCTTCAAGTCCCGCAGGTCCACGGTGGGGAGCAGCGTCACTTCCCCGCGCAGCAGTCCTTGCAGCGACTTTTCCCACGAGTCGTACTTCACCTCGACGACTTCGTTGACGTGACGCAGCCGCGTGGAAGCGGGCTGTGGCCGCGCGCGATGAAAGACGGCTTGGTGCTCGTTGGCGGAGACACGTGTGAATCGTTGACGCCCCAATTCTGCCGGGATCGTGACGAGTGACGACGCGACGAAGGAGGGTGCGATCGGAGATGACGTAGGGGGAGGCAGCGGCACAGAAGGCGGCGCTGCGGGGGCGATGGAATCGGGGCGAGTCGCATCGGCGGGATCGTCGAGACCGCGCTCGCTCGGTGGCGCGGCGGGCGCTGGTAAGTCCTGCTGAGGGGCGTCCTTGCTCACGCTGCGGGTTGGTGTGGATACCGACTCTCGCAACAAGTTGCCGGGCAACAAGTCTTCGTTCAACGAGAGCGACCCCCGCTGCACCGCGACCGGGAATTGCCAGAGCGACTCCAAGCGGAGCGGCAATCGGTGAAAGCGCACAGTGAACTCGGACGGACTTTGTACGGAGATGCCTGCGACGAAGCCTGCCAACCGTTCGTCGAAACTCGGCCGCTGCGGGTCGAGTCGCACGGCCAGCTCCGACTGAACATCGGCCGACGTGACGAGTCCCCGTGACTCCCAATCGGCTCGCCGCAGTTTGAGTGTGAACTTGATCTCGCGTCCCAAGTCGGCCGGCTCCCACGCCTCGAAGTAGGACGAGCGATACCGCACGCCCTGCTCGCCGATCCGCGTCGGCTCGAACAGCGTTTGAGTCATCAGCAATCGCGCCCGTTCCTCGGCGGCAGTCGGAAACGGGCCACTCGCGACGGTGTTTGCCACTCGCAGCACACCAACGCGCACACTTTGATGTCGATCGGTCAGTTCGCGATGAGCCTCTTTCAAACCGGGTGACTCGGGCCAGATGCGCGCGGCTCGTTCGATGCTCTGCACGGCGGCAGCAGCCTCACCGCGCGAGGCTGCTGCGCGGGCGTCACCGATCGCCGCGTTCGCCTGTCCGATCAACGGTCCCCGCCATTTCTGAACGGTCGCATGTTCCGGTTCGAGTGCGGCCAAGCGGTTGATGTAATGACGGGCCTGCCGGTAGTCCTGTCGTTGGACGAGCGGCCCGACCAAGCGATCGACGACGCTCCCCATCTGAACCGACAACCCAATGACAACCCCTCCCGGTTTCCAAATCTCTTCGAGCAATCGCCACGCGCCGTCGAAGTCGTTGCGAGCCGCTTGTAACTCGGCATCCTTCAAGACCAACTTCACATAGGTCTCGTCAAACTTCGGCCACGAGGGAAAGAGGATGTCGTCCTTTTGAAGTGGGTCCGGTTTGGGGAAGTCTTTCGGCCGAGCGAATCGCAGTTTCTTGCGGATCGCCACCAAGTCTTCCTCCCACTCCTTCGACTCCTTCGTGAACGAATCGATGCCGTTATCGATATCCGATTCTCGCTT
This sequence comes from Schlesneria paludicola DSM 18645, assembly GCA_945862235.1. GTDB lineage: Bacteria > Planctomycetota > Planctomycetia > Planctomycetales > Planctomycetaceae > Schlesneria > Schlesneria paludicola_A. The sequence continues at coordinate 58,369 of CAMAYU010000009.1, read as the reverse complement.
CTTCGACCCGGCCGTCCGTTTGGAGGCGGGAAGTTTTCTCAAGGCTTCGCGCTCGTCGCGCAACTCCTGGCGGCGAGTCGTCAGGTCCGCGATGTTGGAGGCGGTGGTCGCCTCATCCTCTTCCAACTCTTCCTTGATGCGGGCGTTGTTGTCGCGATGCCGTCGTCCCACGAGCAGCATCAGGTCGTAAGCGAGCGACACGCGACCCTCGGCGACCAGTTGCTCGACGCGCCGCAGCACCAAGTCTTCGTAATGCACGATCCTCTGAATGAATCGTGTCTCCAGCACATAGTCGGGATCGACGCTGTCATCGAGCAACGTGACCGCCAACTTTTGTAGAGCCGCCTGACAATCCTGCATTCGGTTGCGAGCGGCAGCCAGCGGCACCTCCACGGCGGCTCGCACTTTGTCGGCGTCTGCGCCCCGGTCGCGTTGCAAGAGTTGATCGGCCTCAGCCATCCGCGCGGGTCGGTACTTCAACGCGCGGAAATAAACCACTTCCGCTTGCTTGTGTCGCAGCGTGAGCCGTCCCAGCGGATCGGGGCGAGGTGAAGTCGGCTCAACCACCAGCACGTCTTCCGTCCGCAGCACGATCCAATCGAACGGCTTGCCGCGCAACAGGTCTTCGCCCGACGGCAACACCATCTCGCTGTACTTCGGCGGCGGAACGTCTTCCTTGGATGCTTGAGCGAATGCGAAGCGGGCAGAAGCCAAGAGGCCCATCACGAGTACCGCGACGCCCACGAAGTGTCGCGTCAGGCTGAGCGCTGTGTGGCTGGGATCTGCGCTTCGCGGCCCCCAGTGATCGCCGACACGCCTTAACACGGGATCGCACTCGCGTCTGGGGGCGGCGAAACGTCGACCCCAGCCACACATCACTCGGCCTCTCTGAACTTCGCTTCGTTCGTTCATGGCTGCCCCTTTGCCAAGAGGCGATACAGCGAGCCATCACACGCCACCGCGAACAGGTCGTCGCCGATCACGCGCAGGCCGAGACTCAGTGTTTGCGGCAGCTCGATCCGTTGCGACTCAACCCCCGTCGCCGGTTCGAGCGCGACGACCAAGCCATCGCGACACGCCACCCAGATGCGCCCCGACCATTCGACCGGCGCTCCGGCCGGGCGGCGGTTCGTCAGCGCGAGCGACCAGCGTTCCGGCAACTCTCGACCGGGTGTGACCGCATGCAGCTTCTCGTCACCAGACCAGACGAGCAGCGATTCACCGACCGACCAGACACCGCGCACGGGTGACTCAAACGTCCGCTGCCCGTCGATGTCGAACGAGCGTGCGTTGAGTTGCCTCACAGCGCCCGAGGCATCCGCGACGAAGAACGCTTCGCCGCGCAGGCCGGGAGCCACGTCCACCGGTTGCGCCAGTTGCAGCTTCGATGCTCCGGCCAGATGTGGCACGTCAGTCGCGCGGAGTTGGATGCGAGTCAGCAGGCCGGTCTCATCGCACGCAATTAACTCGTTGCCGTCGAGTCGCGTCAAGAACCGCCAGTGCGGCGCGGGCTGTTCGCCCTGCGGTGCGAGCCAATCCTGCACGGCTTTTTTGTTGGAACCGAGTGGCAGCAGTTTCAAACGCCCGATTAACGGCACGACGAGACCGTCATCGAACAACACTGGGTTGGCTTCCACCACATCCTCGTTCCCCAGCTTGAACAGCGCGTCGGCTTGTCCCGAACCGTTCACGATCCAAACGTGAGTGGTCTCTCCCGACGCGGCGACAGCGATCCGGCCATCGTGCAGACGACTCGCGCGCAGCGGCTGTTTCACTCCGGCCGGCAGCTCCAATTCCGTGGCCGCTTTCAAATCGAAGCCACCCTGCTTCAAGCGGTTTGGCCCGAGCAACACGGTCTGACCCGCTTCGCTCACGGCGACCGACCCCCCAGCGCCGCGAGCCGCCACGAGTTCCAATGGCTCGGCCCCGACAACCGTGCGCCACGGGCTGGTCATCCGTTCGCGATCAACGGCCGAGAACGTCGTGGCATCGTGGAACGGAGCCTTGCGACCGACGAAGAACTGCTCGCCGACAGACTGCAACGGCTGCGAGGCGATTCCCGGCGATTGCGAGTTCTGGTCCATCCGAATCGTGTCGGCTCCGATTTCAAACCGACGAAACGCGGAACTGGCCGCCCAGAATTGTCGATCGGGACCGAGGGCCACGAACATCGGTCCCCCGTATCCGCCCTTCACGCGGTACTGCGCGACGGGAGCCAGTCCCGCGCGACCCGCTTCATCCGTGACCGAGAACGCGGCGAGATGTTCGTTGCTCGAGGGGACGACCAGTTGGTTGCCGCGCAAGACGGCCGGTTCGCGCACGGAGCCTGACACCCGCGCGCCGGTCATGTGCTCGCCGGTCAATTCCACGAGGGGCGCGGCGGGCTGTTCCGCGTTCCAAACTCGCAGCCGTGTGCTGTCGGCCTGATCGTTGTCGCACAGCAGCAGCAGCTTTCCCATCGACAACGGCGGCGCGGTGATCGCTCCGGCCGCGTGATCGGTGAACGTCATCGCCGCCGCGCCCAGCGGTCGCATCGTCAGCGCATAGATCATCGCCAGCTCGCCCGCCATCAGCAGATGGCCACCATCGTGAGAGAGGGCCGGTGGACCGAGCACGTTCTGCGAGAACACCACTTTCGCGGTGAGTCGTCCCGAATCGAGATCGACTCGGCACAACGCGCGGTCGTCGGTCGGAAGATAGATTTGACCTTCATGCACTAGCGGAGCCGAACGCGGCCGGCCATCAAGCTTCAGTCGCCAGATCAGTTTCCCCGAGGTGGGCTGACAGCACAGGAGTGACTGCCGCCGCGCGTCGTACAGCAGCAACGAGGGCTGAGTCGCTTTGGCAAGCAACGGAAAGAACGGAGCATCCAGACCGATGACGCGCCGCCAGACGAGTTCGCCCGTCACCGTATCGACCGCGTAACAACTGTCCTTGGCCACGGCATAAGCGACGCGACCGGCAGAGACTTCTTCCGTGCGCGACCGCGTATGGAACAGTCCCAGAGCAGGGGAGGCCAGCGCCGATTCTTCCTCATTCGTTTCAGCGGCTCGTTCGGTTTCGTCGGTCGCAATGACCGACCGCTCCAGATCGAGTGACTTCTGCAACGCAGTTTTCACCCGCTTCAAGTTGGCGTAGTCGGCGAACCGCCGGACGAGCTTCTCACGCTCAGCCAGCGCGACGATCGGCTGTTTGTTGGCGAGCGCCGTTTCAACCGCCGTCATTGCCGAGTCAAACGTGTTTTGTTTGCCAATCGCGTTCTCAGCGGAGTCCTTTGCCGTCTTGATGCGAGCGAGCGTCGCCGTCGGCGGGTTGGTGGGATCGGCGTACCGCTCCATCAGCGAACGAGCTTCGTCCGAGACGATGAGCAGTTGCGCATCGCGCGCCGATTCGGCGGTCTGCGCCGCACCGATCGCGATCTCTTCCGAAAGCTTGAACAGCACCGGGTGCAGCTCGGCAAAGTCGGATTCCGCGCGGTGGTTCGAGATCAGTTTCTGTAGCTGCTCGAGACCCTTCTTCCACGCCGGGGCGGCTCCCGTCGTTTCCTTCTGCACGAGGGCTTGGTCCAGCCCACGATCAACCTGACGCCGCAGCGCGTGTCGCGGATAAGTCTTCACGAAGGCCTCGAAAGAGGCTGCGGCCTGAACCGGTTGTCCGTTGGCCAGTTCGCTCTGCGCTTGGGCAAACAACCGCGAGGTTTGCTCGCGCGCCATCAGGAACCAGAAGATCCCGGTCACGAGGAGCAGCACCACGCCGCCAATACTCAAACCCATGAAGAGGGGCGACGTGAAAATATCCTGCTCACCCGGCCGTCGGCGTCCGGTCGGGACCGACAACACCGGAGAACCTTTCTTCGACGATAAATCGTTGGACGAAGACCTCGATGATCGGGACAGCGTGCGTTGGCTTGAGTCGTCGTCATCGTCCTCATCATCAAACGCCGCGACGGGGAGTGCCTGCGATTCCGTATAGACCGCACCCATGAACAGCGACATGTCTTCGACAGGTTTGGGAGGCGGCTCGATGGGCAGCTCGGGCGGTCGCTTCGGTTTGTCGGCGCGACTGCTCGACTTCGGTTCGGGGATCGGCGGCACCAGCTTCAACGGCAAGTCCGCTTTCGCGCGAGCCGCCTGCTCCACCACCTTGAAGCGAATCCCGGAGTCTTCGTCGTCCGTGTACCCAGCTTGGGAGTCGAGATAGACCAGATCGAGGCTGCCGATACGGAGGGTATCGCCTGACTGAAGGGTCGCCCGCGCGACCGATGTCCCGTTGACATCGACTCCCGAGGCCGTGGCCGCCGTTACCTCGAACGCCGTCTTGTTCCAACTGATCCGGCAGTGCATCGCCCCGACGCCGTCCTCAGCAACGCAGACATCGTTGAACGATTGACGACCGATCGACAGCGGCTGCGAGCGAGACAATTCGCGCTCCTGCTCGGAACCGTCAGGGTATTGAAGTTTCAGCAACGGCATGGTGGAAAGTCAGGAAGTAGGAGCCAGTGGGGAGTGGACAGTGGGCATTTCCAAACTAGCCCGACGCGCAAGCGAGGGCTGGACGTTCGATGCAGCGAAGCCCTCGCTTGCGCGTCGGGCTAGTTTGGAAATGTCGTTCATTCATTCTTCATCCGAGATCGACAGCCGAATTCGTTCCATCCCCGCTTCGTGGCCGGAGTCCATTACGGCGACGGTCATCCCGTGCGAGGCATCTCCGTTGCCGACCACGAGCATTTTGGTGGACTGCTTCGCACCGAAGCGGAGTTCGCGCAGTTTGGCGATTAAATCCGGAACGTCCTGCACCGCGACGCCATCGACCTGGATCGCGTCATTCTTGTCGATGCGGACGATGACATAGTCGTCGTCGGATTCGGGATCGTCTGTTTTCTGTTCGCGCCCGGCCCCTTTTTGAGGATCAGGGCTGGGCATCGGGATCGCCGAATCGAGCGACTGCATCGAAGTCACTAGGAAAAAAATCAGCAGGAAGAAAACGATGTCCACCATCGCCGTCATGTCGATCAATTCTTCGTGGTCGATGGAGGGGGACATCTTGACCAACGGTGGCTCATCGTCATCGGGATGGCGCGAGTCCTCTGGCACCGACGTTTTGGAACGCCGCTTGATCGCCGACTTCACCCGTGCGGTTGCCTGCGGCACGTCGAGCTTGCGACCGCAGCCGGGACAAGCGGCGATCTGGCCTGCGACGTCGTCATCGACCTTCAGCTTCGTACGGCAGCGGGGACAGGCAAACCGAACCGACACGACGGACTACTCCTTTTCGATAACGGCCAGCTTGAGTTCCATGCCAGCGACACCCGCCGCAGCAGCAGCCACTCGGGCCACATCACGCAGCCGGACGTTCTTTTCCGCTTTGATGAGGACCGTGTTCTTCTGTGATCTCACTCCCTCTTCGACCGCCGCCCGAACGGCCTTCTCTTGCTCCTCCCGTTCGACGAGCGGTTCGCCCTCACGCCCATCACCGACGTAAACCTGACCGGCCGAACGATCGACGCCTTCAATAATCGAGACGATCACCGACGTTTCGCGATCCGCCGCCACACAGTGTTTGGCTGCGGGCAGATTCAACTCACCCGCCGCCGCGCCGAGCGTCGTGACGAGAAAATAGATGTTCATCATGAACACGAGATCGATCATCGCCGTGACATCGAAATTGGCGTCGGCCTCAAGTTTGCGAGGTGCCAACAACGGGTTGTCGGGATCATCGAGACTCGGCGAATGCGAGGCGGAAGTCATGGGCGGCTCATGGCGTGATATGTGTAGGGTGCGTGGAGTCTTCGGAACGCACCTTGCAAACGAGGCTCGATACGGTGCGTTCCGAAGACTCCACGCACCCTACGACATGGAAAAGTCAGTTACGGAAGTGTTCCAACACTTGAGTTAGACTCGACGCCAGTGATTCCTGAAGCAGCCTCAATCGGATCGACATGCTGGACAGGATGTATCCCAGCGGGATGGCTGTCCCGAGACCCATCGCCGTACAGATCAGAGCGATACTGATTTCATCCGCGATCTGCGATGGTTGAATCTTCTCACCGGTACCGATGCGCCCGAACGCGGCCATCATCCCGAGCACCGTCCCGAACAGACCGAGCAACGGGCCGTTCTTGATGACGGTGACGATCCAACTGACGCGGTATTCGAGGTCCGCCAGGATGTCGCGCTGCATCGAAGTCGAGACGCGTTGCCGAAGTTGCTGAAACGGCTGCGCGCGGTTGGCAATCATCAACAGGACTAGGCGGGGCAGGGCGCGGAAGTCGAAGTCGCACTGTTTGATCGCCGAGTCGTAGTCCTTCTTTTGCAGATGCCCCTGCAATTCGTCGAGGAACGCCGCCTCCGCCTCCACCGAGCGGAACCGCAACTGAGACAACCGCCGCCAGTTCAGGATCACGCAGTACATCCCCCACAAGAAATTGAGGGCGAGGAAACCGTAGCTGAACTTCTCCAGCCATTTGACGAGGTCGGTCGTGTGCATTTCAACTCCTTGGCCAGCGGCCAGCTTATCTCATACGGTCAGCGGCCAGCTCATCTCAAACACGAACGCGGTGCGATGCTACAGAGCGAGGAAGTGGTTCTCAAACGGCCTTGGCAACACCAATCCGAAGCGTGAGCGAGGACATGTGTCGCATCCTCGCTTACGCTTCGGGTTAGTGTCAGCCGGACTTCGGGAACAAACGTAGGGTAAGCGTCTCGCTTGCCCGTGACTGCCGTTGGAAAAAAGGGCAAGCGAGACGCTTACCCTACGCCTTCCAAATCGCGGTTGAACGAACTCATTGAAAATACGTCTGGCGTGTGACGGCGAACTGATAACCACCCGCCACGACCTCCACCACAAAATACGTGCGACGAATCACTCCGACCGGGCGACCTTTGTAATCTCGTTCGAGTTGAGCCAGCTTCGATTCGGTTGCCTTGGAATAGAAGTGGAAGATGACCGTGTCCGGTCCCACGTCGATGTTCGCTCGTTTGAACAACTCGACATCGGCACCGCGACGATCGCCACCCTGCCACGTCATGTAGAGTCGTTGTTCGTCTTTCCCGGTCTTCACGTAGCGAACATCGGGCACGGGCTGATTCAACTTCGAGAGATAGGCCAGCCGACTGTCTGGCAGCAGTGCCCCCAACTCCACACCGAAGAAGCCGAGTTGCTTGGCGTATTCATCGATACCCGCCTTATCTCCAAAACGGACGAACCAACGCTGTTCGCGAGGAAACCCGCCGGTCCCGCCTCCCACGCCGAGTCCCTTCCGTCCCGTTCCCTTCGCGCTTCCCGGACGCCCTTTGTTTTCGATGCCGGTGTCGAATTGAGGCTGACTCTGATCGGAGGCCACTGCCAGACCGACTCCCGATTCCGCCGCGTCGGCTACGGTCGAAAGGGCTTCGGCGATCTCCACGCGATCCGAAACCTCTTCTACGGGAGCGGCATCGCGCACCTCGGGCAATGGAGAATCGACCCGCAACGTTTCACCGGGTGTTCCATCCTCGAACCCGCCGGGCAACTCGACCAACTCCATCGTCACCCCTTCCGGGGGAGGAGGGAGCCGGTCAGCCAGCCACTTCGACACGACACCCAAGCAGACGATGCCGACCGCCGCGAACAACACCATCGACCACGAACTCGCCCGGTCATAAAGCGTCGTCTTGAGGACGGGAGTCACAATGGAAGTGGGTCTCGCGGACATGCGGCTTACTGAACGCTCCTGACACTGCGATGAAACGGGGAAGGGGGCGGGAGTCTGACTACTTGGGTACAGGTTCTCAACCGAGTCACGAGCTTTGTATCCGCCTCGATGTTTGTAGAACGGGCACTCCTGCCCGTCCGCTCTTCAATGCCAAAGCCAGACGGGCAAGAGTGCCCATCCTTCAAACGATTCGTGGTACGAACATTCAACAGCGAGGGACGATGAATCTTCATCCGCTACCGCGCTGGAAGGCTCGTCCCTATACTCCCCGCCCTCACGAACAGATCTTGGGTCGAGCGGACGGGCATGGCACGCTACTTCAAATACAAGTCTTCGGAAGAACTGGTTGCGGACGCGGTCGGACTCGGTTCGACATTATCTCTGTCGAGCGACTTCTCTCCGTTGTTTGAGCCGTGCCAGCTTGGGGCGTTGACCCTCGGCAACCGGCTGTGCGTGCAACCGATGGAAGGCTGCGACGGAACGCTCGATGGTGGCCCCGATGAACTGACTTATCGCCGCTATCGTCGCTTCGGAGCGGGCGGGGCCAAGCTGATCTGGGGCGAGGCGACGGCCATCGACGAAGCGGCGCGCATGAACCCGCGCCAATTGTGGCTGCACGACGGAACGGCTTCCGCACTGGAGGAGATGCTCAACGGCTGTCGTCAGGCGCATCATGAGTCGATAGGAGCCAACGCGGAGTTGGCCGTCGGCTTGCAGCTCACGCACTCGGGACGATTCAGTTATCGCCGACCGCAGTTGACGACGCACGACCCGATTCTCGACCCGCTCACGATCGACAAATCGACCGGTAAGTTCGTCGATGATTCGTACCCGCTGTTGACCGACGACGATTTGAAGCGGATCGAGGATCAGTACCTCGTCGCCGCGCGACTCGCCGCGCGGATCGGCTGCGACTTCGTCGATCTCAAGCAGTGTCATCGGTATCTGCTGTCCGAGTTGCTCGCGTCGAAGAATCGTCCCGGCGAATACGGCGGCAGCTTGGAGAACCGAACGCGACTGGTTCGCAACGTCATCGGTCGCATCCGTGCGGAACTCCCGTCGCTGACCATCGTCACCCGGATGAACGTCTACGACGGCATCCCGTATGTCCGACGCGATCGGCTTCCCGAATCGCAACGCCCCGCGATGCCCAATGAAACCGACGCCGAGTTGCTCGCGGGGAAGGGCATTCCCGCTCCGCACTCATTGCCGATTCAAGTCGGCTTCGGCGTCGATCCGTCAGATCACTTGAAGCTCGACCTGACCGAGCCGGTTCAAGTGGTGAAGTGGCTCCGCGATTGGGGCGTCTCCGCCATCAATGTGACGCTGGGCAATCCCTACGCGAACCCGCACGTCGTTCGCCCCGCCGAGTTCCCGCCGGTCGATGGCTATCACGCGCCCGAGCATCCGCTGATTGGAGTCCTCCGCCACTTCAACGCGACCGCCGCCATTCAAGCCGCCGTTCCCGAGTTGCCTGTCATCGGTAGTGGCTACAGTTGGCTGCAAGACTTCGCGATGCAGGCGGGAGCGGGGAACGTGCGCGACGGACATTGCGCGATCGTCGGTCTCGGTCGAGCCACACTGTCTCACCCCGACTTCGCGAAGCATTTGCAAGAACATGGCTCGATGAACCGCAAGCTGATCTGCCGCACGTTCTCGTACTGCACGAACCTGATGCGGGCGAAAGATCACCCGCTCGGCCAATACGCGACCGGTTGTCCCCCGTTCGACAAAGAGATTTACGGGCCGCTCTGGAAGGAAGTCGAAGCCAAACGGGCTGTTCCATAGAAGCCCAACACAAACTCGAAGCGTCAGCGAGGCTTCGGAAAAACCCGCGTGGAATCGTCCTCGCTGACGCTTCAGGTTAGTGTTTCAAACGCTGCAAGTCTTCGAGAAACGGACCTCACTATGATTGAACTCCTCACCGTTCCGAACCTGATCGCACTGCTGACTCTGACCGCGTTGGAGATCGTACTGGGGATCGACAACATCATTTTCATCGCGATTCAGGCCGGAAATCTTCCCGTCGAACAACGCGACCGAGCGCGACGATTGGGGCTGCTCCTGGCCGTTGTCTCGCGTGTTTTGTTGCTCTTCACGATCGGCTGGGTCGTGCAATTGAAGCAGCCGATGGGGACGTTGCTCGGGCACGAATTCACATGGAAAGATTTGGTTGTCCTCGCCGGAGGACTGTTCCTGATTCGACAGGCGACCGTCGAGATTCATCACAAAGTGGAAGGCCACCACGCAGAGGATGGGCACGGTTCGCCACGCGTCTCCACACTGAACGCGATGCTGGTGCAGGTGACGATCATGGACGTGGTCTTCTCGCTCGACTCGGTCATCACGGCGGTCGGCATGTGCAAGGAAGTGCCGATTATGATCGCCGCCGTGCTGATCTCTGTCGGTGTGATGCTGGTCTTCTCGGGATCCATCGTCCGGTTTGTCGATCAGAACCCAGCGATCAAGCTGCTGGCATTGTCGTTCCTGCTGCTGATCGGAGTGCTGCTCGTCGCAGAAGGGTTTCATCAGGAGATCGACAAAGGCTACATCTACTTTGCGATGGCCTTCTCGCTGGGGATCGAACTGATGCAGATGCGATCCCGTCACAACGAATGGAAGCGTCAGAAAGCCCTCCCTGCCGACGCCGCGTCGTCGTCGGTGCCGCACTCGTGAACGACACCAACCCGAAGCGTGAGCGAGGACGGGTGGTTGACCGAACCTCGAACGGGCCTGTTTCTACAGGCGTCCTCGCTCACGCTTCGGGGTGGTGTTGATTGCGACCTCTCTTTCGACCACCGGGCCTTCCCTATAGAATCCGCCCGCCACGCGGCACCGCTGACTGATGCGACCGCAATGGGCCACCGCGCTTCCTCGTGAAAGCCTCCCCCGCCGCCTCATGTTTGACCAACGCTTCATCCGCAATTTCTCCATCATCGCCCACATCGACCACGGCAAAAGCACGCTCGCCGATCAACTGCTGCTGAAGAGCGGTGCGATCACGATGCGCGAGTTCCGTGACCAAATTCTCGACGACCTCGAAGTCGAGCGGGAACGTGGCATCACCGTGAAGGCGCGGGCCGTCGCGATCAACTACACGCTCGACGGCCAGCAGTACGAGTTGAATCTGATCGACACTCCCGGCCACGTCGATTTCCATTACGAAGTCTCGCGCAGCTTGGCCGCGTGCGAAGGAGCCTTGCTCCTCGTCGATGCCTTTCAAGGCGTGCAGGCTCAAACGGTGGCCAATGCCTACGCGGCGATCAACGCCAACCTCGAAGTCATCCCGGTTCTCAACAAGATCGACTTGCCGATCATTCGTGCGGACGAAGTCCTCGAAGAAATCGAGACCGTCGTCGGGCTGGACACCACGGACTGCGTCCGGGTCAGCGGCAAGGCGGGGATCGGCATCGAAGAATGCTTTGAGGCGATTATCAAACGCGTCCCCGCTCCCCAGGGCGATCGTGACGCCCCATTGCAGGCCCTGGTCTTCGACAGCAAGTTCGACCATTACCGAGGCGTCATCACCTACATCCGCGTGAAGCAGGGAACGGTCTCCAAGGGGCAGAAAGTACTGTTCATGAAGGCCGGCACGGCGCATGAGATTCTGGAAATCGGCCAGTTCCGCCCGAACATGGTCCCCTGCGATGAGCTTGGTCCCGGCCAGGTCGGTTACATCATCGGCGGCATCAAAATCCTCGGCAATGTTCACGTCGGCGACACCGTCACCGGGTTTCACAACCGCGCCTCCGTCGCGTTGCCGGGCTACGCCGTTCCGCAGCAAATGGTCTTCTGCGGCATGTACCCGCTCGACGCCACCGACTTCGAGAACCTGCGCGAAGAACTGATGCGCATGGGTCTCAACGACGCTAGTTTCTCGTTCGCACCGGACACCTCCGAGGCCCTCGGCTTCGGTTTCCGTTGCGGCTTCCTCGGGATGCTGCACATGGAAATCATCCAGCAGCGGCTGGAGCAGGAAGCCAACGTCGATCTGATCCAGACGGCCCCGAACGTCACCTATGAGCTGCTCAAGAACACGGGTGAGATCGTGCGGATCGACAGCCCGCAGGATGTTCCCGACTCCGGCCAGATCCAAGAATTCCGCGAGCCGATTGCCAAAGTGAACTTCATCCTGCCGACCGACCGCATCGGCGCGATCATGCAATTGAGTGCCGATCGACGCGGCGTCTACAAGACGACCGATTACCTCGGCCCCAACCGCGCACAGCTCGTCTACGAACTGCCGCTCGCCGAAATCGTGTTCGACATGTACGACAAGCTGAAGAGCATCACCGCCGGCTACGGCACGATGGACTACGAAATCATCGGCTTCCGCGCGGCCGACCTCGTCAAGATGGATGTCCTCGTGAAGGGCGAAAAGGTCGATGCCCTCGCCTGCATCGTCCATCGCTCCCAAGCCGAACGCCGAGGCCGCCAGCTCTGCAAGAAGCTCAAAGAACAAATCTCCCGCCACCAGTTCGAGATCCCGATTCAAGCGGCACTCAGCGCCAGAATCATTGCCCGCGAAACGATCTCGGCCGTGAGAAAAGACGTGACCGCCAAGTGCTACGGCGGCGACATTTCTCGTAAACGAAAACTGCTGGAGAAGCAGAAAGAAGGCAAGAAGCGCATGAAGCAATTCGGCGCAGTCGAAATCCCCCAGAAGGCGTTCCTCGCGGTCCTCGACACCGGCGGCGACGAGTAGTCTTTCGCCGTGTCTTGAGGCTTTCGCCTTGTCCCCTCGCCCCGGCCTTGCGGGGAGAGGGCTAGGATGAGGGTCTTGTCTTTCGAGTCGGCCCTCCACCTTGGACGTGCCACTGTTTGGCCGCTTTGGGACAAACAGTGCCGTTGCAGAGTTTGCCCTCCACTCGCACTGCTTCTCTGAAGACTCCGAAGCAGTGGCACTTCTCCCGTTACTTGAATGGTTGATCGAGCAGAGCCACCCCGCCGATGAGCAACTTCTTCATGATTAGTTCCCCATGAAACCGACGGCAAGGACAATAAAAAGGACAACAAAGCCAACCCCAAACACGAGAATCACGTCTTCTGTTTTTATTTTTGGGCTATCTAGGTCTTTCCGAAGGCACTCTGGGCAGCAGCCGTGCTGCCTCGTCGTCTGAGCCCAGTTTTCTGCATATGCCAGATAGTCACCGGACGGCTGCTCAGTACTGGGGCGAGGGCAAGGATATCCCGGTCGAGGACGAGAACATTTTGGACAGTTGTCGGGGAGCCCCTTGGTCAATTGATCCATCTCTGTTTGCAATCTCTCCCATTTCTGGATCATTGCTTCTTCGTGTCGAAGTGCCGCTTCTCGTTCTTCACGTAACCGCTCGTGGACTTCGTGTTCTTTTCCCGGCTCACATGACGGTCTTGGGACATGTTCATAACGGGGCCATTGTCCTCGATCAGCCGCTGCAGGTTCCCGAAGGGACTGTGGCGCGATTCGGGTTGCTCACCTCGAACCAGAGTGGGGCAACGCTGCCGCAGCCCCGACAGGGGAGACAATGGAAGGGGCAGGTCGTCATCGCTCCCGATTTTGATCTCCTGCCGGATGACATCCAAGAAGCGTTTGGGATGCAGGACTCATGAAGCTGCTGCTCGACACTCATGTAGTTATGCGTCGATCAGGGGTCAGGTGGTTCAAAGTTCACTTTTCGCGGCGAAAAATGAACTTTGAACCACCTGACCCCGGCTTCCATTGCGGCAGGATCTCTGGACTACGTTTGCTTCGCTGTGGTTTTCAGTAGTGCAAAGACTCGATTCCACCGGGGCAAGCCCGGTGGGGTGAGTTTCAATGCAGAGCCTACTTACCCGCCGCAGCCTTGGGTGTGAGGGCTGTCTTCACTTCCTGTACCGAGGTGTTGCGGCTGACGACGACTCCTTCGGCGTTGACGAGGAACATCGTGGGGAGCGAGATGACTCCGTAGCCCAGCGCCATCGGGTTGCTGAGTCCTCCCGGCTGATAGAGCTGCGGCCAGGTCATCTTGTGTTGGGCGAGGTACGGTTTGACGGCGGCTTTGTTCATGTCGAGGCAGACGCCGACGATCTCGAACCCCTTGGGTTTGTGGGCCTGATAGAGTGCCCGCAGATCAGGCAGGTCGTCTTCGCAGACCTTGTATTCGCTCGACCAGAAGACGACGAGGACGTTCTTGCCGCGCAGGCTGCGCATGTCGATCGTGCCGCCATCTAAGCCCGGCCCTGTCAGAACCAGCGGCTTGCCATTGAGGTCAAGGCGGCGCAAGGCACCTACCGCACGTTGACCCGCTTCGGTCTTGGGCTTCTCTTTCACGAGGCGTTGATACCACTCGGTCGCCTCCTTGCTGCGGGCGCTCAGTTCTTCGTGATGTGCCAGCAGGAGCATCGCATCGGACGAGTCTTCGGAGTCGCTGAACTCGGCGATGAATTCTTCCAAACCCTTGATCCAGTCTTTCTGAACTTCCGCCGGCTTGTCCTTCTCTTTGTCCTTTTCCGAGTCCTGCAAGCCGACGTAGTACTGAGCCTGAATCCGGCGATAGACGACGTAAGGAACCAGCGGTGACTTGGGCGACTTGCGACGCCAGTCTTGTTCCATCGCTTTCAAATCGGCGGCCCCTTCGGGATACGTGCCGACTTGCGCGGCGAGAGCGAAGCCGTCCACAAGCTGCTTCGTGAGGAGCAGCCGTTCGTCGTCGGTCTCAGCCAGTTTGATCGCTTGATTGAGCAGATCGCCGCGTCGTGCCATCAAGGCTTTCACGGCCGCGCGATCGGCGTTGGGTTGCGTCAATCCTTGCTCGATCTTGACCAGTTCACCCAGCAGTTTTTCGACCTCGGGTGAAGCTCCGGGACCGGCCGCTCCGCCCGCCGCGTTGTTTGCTGCCATCAGTGGCTGCATCAGGATGCCGCCTGCGGTGACGATGGACCCGTTTTCGCCTTCAATCGGCTGCGGAACCTGCGTCAGTTTCCAGACCTCGCCGATGCGGATCATCTCGCCGACTTGGACGGCGGCGTACTTGCCCTGAGTCTCGACGATGGCAACCGCGTTTTCGTAAACGAGCAGATCAGCGGTCGCCTTTTCATCGTCGGTGGGAATGAGACTCGGCATCGACGCATCGAACCGCGACCACTTCGTTTGACCGGTGAGCGACTTGCTCTTGGCGAGGACCGCACGCGATTTTTTTCCCGCGTCGGCCGACGACTCCAGCAGCTTCGCGGCCATCGCCTGATTGAGTCCCAGAGCCTTGAGGTCTTCGGCCGTGACCATCACCGATTGCAGAGCCGCGTCGTCACCGGAGACCATCGCGCGGACGGCTTCTTTCGACGCTTCGGCCGCCGACAGGATGCGCCACACGTCGATGCGACCGTCTTCGTTCTGGTCGATCCCCCATCGCGAGCCGCCGAGATTCAGCCAGCGCGCCTGATCAACTTTCTCGTTGTCGTTGGTGTCGATGTCGCGATAGACCTCAATCCCGTGGTTGAAGTACCGCCACTGATCGAGCTTCCCGTCGCCATCCGTGTCGAGGAACTTCCGCAGGATCTGGCCGTTCACGCCGAGGACCACCCAGCCGGAAACCTTCCCCTTGCGGTCAAGTTCCACTTTGCATTTGGCGTACTCCTCGGGCTTGGGGGTCTCGAACTCGACATCCCTCTGCTTGGGCACGAAGGCCATCGTCTCCTTCACGCTGGGAGGTGGTGCGGCCGAGGCCGCGTTCGCCACGCAGGTCGCCCCCAAGACAACGATCCACATCCAAGTCCGTTGTGTTTGCACGTTCATTTCGTCGCTCCGTTCGACTTGCATCGTCGCGCCCCTCGTTGTCTGCCTGCTCCGTAAAACGATGCCTCGCGCCGGGCGGCGATTGCCTCAAACTAGCGAGGATCGGCAGTTCGTGCCGGATTCTAGGTGAGGACGGAAAATGCGTCACGACCAGTTTGATCGCTGTTTTCAAGCGGGAGTTGAAGTCGTAGTCCGGCCCCCTTGGTCCGGAAGAGACCTCGCGCAGGCGACCAACCGAATTCGTTGAATTTGCAGGCATCGTCCAGACCAAAGGGGCCGGACGATAGCCTCATTTCGCCCGATTCTGAGTTCTGTCGGAACGTCTTCGTTGCGGTTGGTTGTCCGCACTTGCAGTCGGTGGCTAGACTCTCGCCCCGCTGGCCGCTGGGCCGGACTGGCTTCACGATTTTGGAAGGGACCGCGTTTGATGAACGACTCGCTCTGCGTTGAGAATGGGACGACCAACTGGCACGAACTGGCAGACCGAGTTCTCGATGGTCACGAACTGACGGCGGAGGAAGGGCTGTCGATCCTGCAGTCGAGCGATGACGAGTTGCTGGAGTTGCTCGCGGCAACGTATCGCATCCGCCGCAGGCACTTCGGTAAGAAGGTCCATCTGTACTTCCTGAAGAACGCCAAGAGCGGCCTCTGCCCGGAAGACTGCGGCTACTGCTCGCAGTCGATCATTTCAGAAGCCGAGATTCCGCGTTACGCGCTGCTCAACGAAGCCAAGCTGATGGAAGGTGCCGAGCGCGCCGTGGCGTCTCAGGCGCGGACATACTGCATCGTGGCCTCCGGGCGCGGGCCAAGTAACCGCGAAGTCGATCACATCGCCAGCACGGTCACCAAAATTAAGGACAAGTTCGGCCTGCACATCTGCTGCTGTCTCGGGCTGCTGAATGAAGAGCAAGCCGGAAAGCTGAAGGCGGCGGGCGTCGATCGGATCAATCACAATCTCAATACGAGCCGCGCGTTCCACGACACCATTTGCACGACACACACCTACGAAGACCGACTGAAGACGTTGCAGAACGTTCGTAACGCCGGAATGGAATTGTGCAGCGGCTTGATCGTCGGGCTGGGTGAGTCCGAACGCGATCTGATCGACGTGGCGTTCGAGCTGCGTGGCTTGGGCGTTCATTCGACACCCGTGAACTTCCTGCACTCGATTGACGGCACGCCGCTCGAACGGAAGTGGGACTTGAACCCGCGTTACTGCCTCAAGACACTTTGCTTGTTCCGCATGGTCAACCCGACCGTGGAACTGCGCATTTCTGGCGGACGCGAAGTGAACATGAGGTCGATGCAGGCGATGGGCCTGTACGCCGCGAACTCGATGTTCGTCAGCGACTACCTCACCACGAAGGGCCAGCCCGCCGAAGACGACTTCAAAATGGTGGCCGATCTTGGCTTCGAGATCGTCATCGGCGATCACGAATCGCACGAAGCTTGGGAAGCGTGCAAGGAGCAGGGCGCGGCGGCTGAGTGCTGCTGAGTGTTCGGTCGTTCACATGCTGAAGGACAAGCGCCGAGTTGCTTTTTGCAGGGTAGCCTCGGCATGATTTTGCGGGTCATGATTTTGTCGATTTTTGGGACAAAATCATGAAGGCGAGCGGCGGCTGTCGTGAGCGGCAACGCCGCATACGAGTCGCGAGGCCACCACGCGTTGCCGAAGTCGTGAGGGCATCAAGCAATCTTGAATCGACGGCGTCCTATCGGGATGCACGCAGAGCACGGCGGTTCACAGTCGGCGGAACGCCTTGGTCACGTCGATGCGGTAGCCTTCGGAGAAGGCTTCGTCGAAAGTGAAGAGTGCGTGGAAGTCACTGAGCTGATCGTGCTCGGACTTTCTCATTTCGCCCCGTTCGATCATTTCAAAAACCATGCGACCGAAGTCGTCGGTGGTTTGCAGGCCCCAGTGACGGAAGACGACGGGAGCCATCGAACCGTACTGCCGCAGCCCGAGGACTCGCACGCCTTCCAGCAGTTGTTGGCCGGAGATGTGATGAGTCTCATCAAGGCGTTCGCTGGCGTGTTGACTGCCCGCGATCTCTTGAGCGGTCTTCAGTGCTTCTGAAAGAAAGACATAGGCATGGGGATGAAAGCAGAGACGCATCCGGCGAGGTCGTTCAGCGAGAGGAGTCTTCATGGTTCAGGCGACTCACACGTAAGGTGGCTTTGGCAAACAGCACCAATTTGCCACGCATTGCACACTGCAAAGCGAACGCGAATGGCCGGGCCGGTTCAAGCGGGGGCGGACTATACAAAACCCGGCCCGTGAGTTGGAAGCCTGACTGACGCCCCGAGTCGCTACCTGCGAAAAAGAATGCCAGTCATATCAATTGGTCGCGTTGTCATCAGTTGCCGCGTCCGCAGCAGGCTTGGCCTCGTCAGCAGGTTTGGCCTCTTCCGTGGTTCCTTCTTCCGGCTCAACCAATGGCAGGATTGGCAGTCGGTCTGGAAACTTGTGGAAGGTTGGCAGCGACTCGCCCTTCTGTCGCAGCGCGATGATCAAGCCACTTTCGGTGGCCATGTAGATGCGATCCGTACGGTCATTAGAGACTTTGACTGAGAAGGCTCGCAGGGGATACGACCCCGCGATGACGCCGGTCGCCTTGTTGGTCTTGATCAGGTTGCCGTCTTCATCCGAGGCGTACATCGCGTCACCCGCGATGGCCAGGAAGCGAATCAGGTTCGGCTGCCACCACCGCTGCGTCCCCGTGGATGCATCGAGGCAGTACATGCCGCCGCGATCGGGCATCACAAACAAGTCGTTCGCCACGACGTAGGGAGCGCGGCGGATCGGTAGCCCGGAGGTGAATTCCCAACTCACGCGACCGTTGTCCACATTGATCGCATAGAACGTGAAGTCTTCGGACGCCAAAAACTGCAGCTTGCCCGAGCGGGCCAGTGGAGCCACGATCGGCTTGTCGGTTTCCATCTGATAGACGAGCTTCCGGTCTGCCGCGCTGACCGAGTACAGCGAACCATCGCGGCTCGCGAAGTTGACCACGCGTCCCGTCACGATGGGTGGCGAGGTCACTTCCTTTCCAGCTTGGTAACGCCATGCCAACGCCTCGTGCGACCATTGCGGCAGCCGCTGCTCTTGGTAGAGCCGCCGAATCTTCCGGAGGCTGAAGGCATAAACACTGCCGTCCAACGTACCGACGTAGACTTGGTTGTCATCGACGGAGGGGCCGGTTGAAGGCTGGCCCGGCAGAATGAGCGTCCACGCCGTTTTTCCGGTCGCTTTCTCAATGCCGTACATCGTCGAGCCGACAACGAACAGTGCGAGGTCTTCATTCGAGACCGCCGCGAAGCTCGGTTGGTCGAAACGCCCCAATTGAATCGCCCAGAGTCGTTCGCCCGTTTCCGAGTTGAACGCCGTGGTCGAACCAGATGACGCCTGAATGTAGACAATGTCTTCGTCCACGGTGACGTGCCGCACTTTGTCGCGGCTGGGATTGAGCGTGGCCTGACCCCACCAAGCCCGCTCCAAACCGAACCGGCTCAACTGCTGTTGAGTCGGTAAAACCTTGTCCGCCGTTTGGCGTTGAGCCAACGCGACGCCCGACAACAGCGCCCAACAGACGCTCCCCACCACGACGCGATTCCAAGTTGTCATGTTTGCACTTTCGGGGTTCGCGGGACTGGCGTGGTTCGCGGGAACCCGCAGTCTCAGTGAGAACCCATCTTCGGAGCCAAGGGCTTAAGGGCCTGTTGAAAAACGTAGCTTGGGCATCTCGTCCGAGCAAAACTTCAGTTGAAAACGGACGGACGGGGCGTCAACCCTACGGTTCGTAAACAGGCGATTGAGAGCAATACGTTGAGGCGAAGCAGAATGTCGTCGTGTTGCGTCGGCCTTTCGCGCGGGAAAGGTGAACGAACGTCCGCCTCTCGGAGCGGCAGTTAGCATCCGCGAGTGCGGCGAATGCTACCCATCCGGCAAAACCGTTCGCCAGACGAACTGGCAACAAACTTTTATTCCGAAGACGCCAGTTCGACTGCATTGCCGTATCAATCAGGCCGACTCGACGATGACCGCGTCAGGCAAATACCTCACGCGGCAGACGCTGACACTAACCCGAAGCGTAAGCGAGGATTCAACACGCGTCCTCGTTCACGCTTCGGGTTAGCATGAAATGCGCGCTCTTCATCCCGCGTAAGGCATAAACACCGGCGATCAACAGCAGCGTCTTGCGAACGTCGATTCGCCGTTCGTAGAATCCTGACGCCTTGGTTTGTCGTTCATCTAGACGTCTGTCTGCCCTTGGTGCTGTGGCGAGATCATGACTAAGTCTGCTTTTCTCCTGCGATGCAATCGAAAGCCGGCCCAAGGGCATTTCTGTGGGATCGTCTTCGTGGCGGGGTTGCTTGTGTTGCTGACGGCCTCGCCCGCTCCAGCCGATCTGGTCAAGTTGGCCAACGGCGGTGAGCTGCGTGGACGGATTGTCCGCTCGCCAGCGACCGGTGCAGTGCCTGCGGAGTCGATTCGACTGGAGTCGCTGACGGGGGCGACGGTTGTCGTCTTGAAGAGCGACACACTGTTCGTCTCGATGCGCCCGATGGTGGTCGAAGAGTACGAGTCCAAAGCCCGGCGCGTGGCCGACACACTGGAGGCTCACTGGGGACTGGCCGAATGGTGCCGACTCAACGGGCTGTCGCGGCAGCGGGAAGTACATCTGCTCAAGGTGGTCGAACACGATGCCAATCATGAGAAGGCTCAGGTGGCGCTCGGTCGCGTCTGGAACGATGGTGGTTGGGTTGATCGGGACGAAATGATGGCCGCTCAAGGCTACGTCAAATACAAGGGGCGTTACGTCACGACGCAGGAACTCGATGTTCTGCAGAAGACGACCGCTGAGTTGGGGCAGGAGCGCGAGTGGTTCCAAAAGATCAAGCTGTGGCACGGTTGGATCATCGGCCGCCACGAAGAACGTCGTCAGCAGGGACTGGTCGCACTTCAGCAGATTGACGAGATCCAGGCGGCCCCCGCCGTGATTCGGTTCTTGTGCGAGGACTCTCGCCGTGACTTACGGCTCATGGGAGCAAGCCTTCTCTCCAAGCTATCCGGTGGAAAAGCGGCTTCGGGATTGGTGAAGCTGGCGTTGTTCGACGTGGACCCCGAGGTGCGTTACACGTCGCTCAACGCGATCGGCTCCGACAAGTTTGAACAGGCACAGGCCGCGTTCATCAAGGAGTTGAGGAGCGAGTACAACACGATCGTCAGTCGAGCCGCCGCTGCACTCGGGCGAGTCGGAGACGAACGGGCCATCGCGCCGTTGATCGACGCGCTGGTGACGACGCACCGCTACAGCGTCCCGACCAATGAACGACCGGGCACATCCTACAGCTACCGCACTGACGGGACGTTCGGCGGCAACTCCAGCAACCTGCCGCCTGAAGTCGAAGCGGCGATGCGTACGGGGCAATTGCCGCAGGGAGCAATCGTTCTCGACAGCACGGCACCGGCGGCTCCCAAGAAATTGGTCCTCGTCAAAGTAGACCACTGGAATCAGGACGTGCTGGCGAGCTTGCAGAAGATCACCAAGCGGGACTTCGGCTACGACGAACGAACATGGCATTTGTGGTGGGCCGCCGAGAAAACGGCAGGCGGCGCGGATAAGCCGCTCAAGAAGAAGTGACACCCGGCTTGAGCCTTCCCGATTCGTCGGCATAAGATGCAATCGATGCCTCAGCCGTAGGGTCAGCGACTCGCTTACCCGTTCTCGGTCGTATGAAACTGCGATCACGGGTAAGCGAGACGCTTACCCTACGTTTTTCGATGGGCAGTTTGCCGTGTGTTCGATTCAGGAGCCTGCTCATGCTGCGAGTCCTCAGTTCCCCGCGACGCCTGTGCAACGGAGTGACTCGGCGCGAACTACTTGAAGTGGGCGGGACCGGGTTGCTCGGGCTGAGCCTGCCGCAATTGTTCGCGGCGGATGCCGCTCGCGCAGCGGAGACCAGTCGCGCGGGGGTGACGAACGCGGCACTCGACCGCATCGCCAAGTTGCCCGACGGTTTCGGCTCGGCCAAGCGGTGCATCATCCTGTTTCTGTATGGCTCGCCGAGTCAGATGGAAACAGTGGACATGAAGCCGAACGCACCGGCTGAGATTCGCGGGACGATGCAGCCGATCGCCTCGTCATTGCCGGGACTTGATGTCTGCGAACACCTGCCGCGCATGGCCAAGATGATGGATCGCGTGACAGTGCTCAGGTCGCTGCATCACGAGTACCCGATCCACGGCGTGGCTTACGCGATGACCGGTACTCCCGCCATCGACACGAACATGGAGCTGAGCCCCTCCGACCCACGACACCATCCGTACTTTGGCAGCGTCGTCGAATATGTTGATCGGGCGCGACGAGGCGGCTTGGCCGAGTTCCCTCAAAACGTCGCCTTGCCGTTTCCCTTCAGCACGCAGCGGACGGGCGAAGTCCATCGAGCCGGTCCTTACGCGAGCTATCTCGGCGCGACCTACAACCCGGTCTGGACCGAGTTTCTCGGGAAGGCGGATCGCTCGGTTTACAAGACGCTTGGTGAGAAGAAGGACCTCGAAGTCTTCGATCCCTACGTCGGCTGCGAACGTGACGCGCACTTCCGTTTGTCATCGACTTCGCTTCCCGAGACGCTGACGCTCGACCGACTCGACCGCCGCCGATCGTTGTTGTCGCAGATGGACCTCGTGCGACGTGATCTTGAAAAGACGGATCGCGGTCGTTCGCTGAACAGCTTCCAACAGATGGCTTACTCGCTGCTCCAATCGAAGCAAGTCAGTGAGGCACTCGACTCGCGACAAGAATCGGCCGCCACGCGCGAGCTGTACGGCATGACGCTCGTCGGGCAATCGTGTCTCGCTGCGAGGCGGATGCTGGAGGCGGGGACTCGGCTCGTCAGCGTCTTCTGGGACGAGTACGGCTTGGCGGGAGATGCTTGGGACACGCACTGGAATCATTTCCCTCGCATGACGGATCAGCTTTTGCCCGGCTTGGACAAGGCGTTCTCAGGACTGGTCCTCGATCTGGAACAGCGCGGGATGCTCGATGACACGCTGGTGGTTTGCATCAGCGAGCATGGTCGCACGCCGAAGATCAATGGGTCGGCAGGAGGCGGACGCGATCACTGGTCGCAAGCGTACTCGGCCCTCTTCGCCGGCGGCGGCATCGCCCGCGGACGAGTCGTCGGCGCGACCGACAAGCACGCGGGCGAAGTTGTCTCGAACCCCGTCGGCCCGAAGGATGTCCTCGCCACGATGTACCACTTGCTCGGCGTCGATCCGCACCAGTTCCTACCCGACAAGACCGGCCGCCCGATCCCCATCGTCCCCGAGTCGAGCCGCGTGATCTCGGAGATGCTGGCGTGATGCGCGGCTGTAGTCCGCCCCCCCTTGGTCCCGACGATCTCAGCGAATTCGGCGACTCTTCTGCGCGGTGTCTCGTCCGCGAGAGCCGGGGTCAGGTGGTTCAAAGTTCATTTTTCGCCGCGAAAAGTGAACTTTGAACCACCTGATCCCTGACGATGCGATCAAGCCTCTGTATCTTCCCGCCCACTCAGCAGGCTGCTGACTGGTGAGTTGTGCCTTCTCGCAGGAGTTTTCTCGTTCGTGTCTGCGTTTCAATTTCATCTCGATGCCGTCGATCCGGCGACCGGCGCGCGAGTCGGTCGGTGGGTGACGCCTCACGGCGTGGTCGAGACTCCCGCGTTTATGCCCGTCGGAACTCTCGCCACGGTGAAGGGGCTGACTCCCGATCAACTGCAGCAGACCGGCGCTCAGATGGTGTTGTCGAACACGTATCACCTCGCGCTGCGACCCGGCTCGGAAGTCGTCGCGGAGCTCGGGGGACTGCACAAGTTCATGGGTTGGGACGGCCCGATGCTGACCGACAGCGGCGGTTTCCAAATCTTCAGCCTCGCCACGCGACGCAAGCTCGACGACGACAAGGTGGTCTTTCGGTCGCACATCGACGGCAGCTTGTTGGAGCTGTCTCCCGCCCAGGCGATTCTCGTGCAGGAGCAGCTCGGGGCGGATGTCATCATGTGTTTGGATGAATGTCCGCCGCATGACGCTCCGTATGAGAAGTTGCTCGCAGCGGTCGATCGGACGACACGCTGGGCCGCGCGGTGTCGAGACGCTCAGCGGCGCGATGACCAAGCGTTGTTCGGCATCGTGCAGGGAGGGACCAATATCGCGTTGCGAGAACATTCCGCGAAAGGTCTCCTGCCGCTCGACTTCCCCGGCTACGCGATCGGCGGACTGAGCGTCGGCGAAGAACCGGCCGCGATGTACACGACGCTTGATGACACGGTGCCGATGCTGCCGACGGACAAGCCTCGCTACTTGATGGGCGTCGGTCGGCCGATCGACCTCATTGAAGGGATTCTGCGTGGGATCGACTTGTTTGATTGTGTCATGCCGACGCGCAACGGTCGCAACGGAACGGCCTTCACCAGTCGAGGGAGCGTCAAAATGAGGAACCTCAAACATCGGACTGCCTCGGAACCATTGGACCCCGATTGCGAGTGCCTTGCCTGCCAGAAGTTCAGCCGCGCGTACCTGCGGCACTTGTTCATCGCGGGTGAGATGCTCGGCCCGATCCTGCTCTCACTGCATAACCTCACGTTTTATCAGCGGCTGCTTCGCGACCTGCGAGTCGCGATCCGTGCAGGCCGAGCAACGGAGTTCCGAGCCGATCAACTTGCCCGTTGGGAAATGTCCGTCTAAGATGCCGCCTCGTTTTTGGCCGGATCGCCCGTAGCCTGTAGGACTTGCTGAAACTCATGCTTGTGTCGTCGATGTGGAACTTATTGCTTGCCGATGCGGAACCTGCAGCGGGAGCGTTCGGGCCTTCACCTTGGACAGTGTTGCTGCCGTATTTAGCGGTCATCAGCGTGCTGTATTTCGTGATGAGTTCCCCCAAGCGCCGCGATCAAAATCGTCGCGATCAGGGACTCGCCAATCTCAAGAAGAACGACCGCGTGGTCACGATTGGCGGCATCTTCGGTACGGTGGCCAACGTCTCGACCGACGGCAAGGAAGTGACTCTGAAGGTCGATGACAGCACGCGGATCAAGTTCCGCAAGTCGGCGATCGCGGAAGTGTTCTCCGACGAACCTCCCTCTGAGACGCCGCCGAAAACGATCTGAGGTTCCACGCAGATATTTCTCCTTCTGCGTCAGGCGATCATTCAACTTACACACTATCAAACCGAACTGACTCGAACTTAGTAGATCAGACCTTAGAACAGGGAATGGAACTCACGAATGGACGGAATTGCACAGTTTCTTCTCCTGTCACGCATCGCCAATGACGCCGGAGTCTCAGCATGGATGGGCCGCGAAGCCTTGATTCTCACCATGCTTGCCCTCGTGGTGACTGTTCCGTTTTTGATGGGCGAACTGATCGCCCGACTGCTGCGTTTGCCTGATCTCTCGCATCGCATTGGCGTGGTGTTGATGACGATCAGCATGTCGTTGTCGCCATTCGCCTTTGAAATGCTGCGAGGGCAGAGTTGGACGAATGCCCTGCACTTCGGAATTGACCTCGCGGGGGGAACGAATCTGGTCTACCAGATCGACACGAAAGAAGCCCAAGCCCAGAAAAAGGTCGTCAACAAAGCCACCGTCAGCCAAATGGTCGATGCGATCAAGAAGCGTGTGAATCCGTCGGGAACGATCGACATGACCGTGCGCGGCGTCGGTACCGACCGGATCGAAGTCATTGTTCCCGGTGTCGATCGCGATTTGGTCGAGCAAATGAAGGCGAAGATCACTCGTCTCGGCAGTCTTGAGTTCGGCATCCTCGCGAACCGTGTCGATCATCCGGATTTGGTCAAAGCCGCCGAGGCGCTGCCGAAAGACCAACGTGAGTTGTTTGTCAAAGAACGTGTCGTTGCCGCTTGGCGAGATGCCTCCCAAGGCAAGGAAAAGGACACCGGCGGCAACGTTGGCTCGCGCGTGGTGACGCTGCCAAACGCGGAAGGAAAGGATGTGGAAGTCCTTCAGTTTCTGATCAAACAGGAACTTCCTGACCAGACCGTGACGGGCTATCACCTCACGCAAGCCCGTGCTCAGTTGGACAACAACGGTCGTCCGGCGGTCGGTTTCCACTTCAACGGACGTGGTGCCTTTCTCTTTGGAAACCTGACCCAAGCCAACTTGCCTGATTCTGAGAATGGCCCGACACAAGGTTTCCGGCGACGGTTGGCCATTCTGCTCGATGGCAAGGTTTGTTCGGCTCCGACGATTCAATCGCGAATCACGAGTGCGGGAGAAATCACCGGCAGCTTCACGATGAAGGAAGTCGAGGAATTGGTGGCCGTCCTCAACGCCGGTGCCCTCGAAGTCCCTCTAAATCCCACGCCCATCAGCGAATTCACCATCAGCCCGCTGCTCGGGGGCGACGTGCGTAAAAAGGGTGTGACCGCGATCCTGATCTCCGCATTCTGCGTCTTCGGCTTCATGCTGATTTACTACAAGGTCGCAGGGGTCGTGGCCGATTTGAGTCTCGCACTCAACCTGCTGATGGTCGTCGGCGCGATGGCCTTCATCTCGGCCACATTCACGCTACCCGGTTTGGCGGGGATCGTCCTCACCATCGGGATGGCCGTCGATTCCAACGTGCTGATTTATGAACGCATGAGGGAAGAGTTTGCTCGTGGTGCCAATCTGCGGATCGCCATTCAAAATGGCTTTGACCGGGCCTTTTCCGCCATCTTCGACGGTAACGTGGCCTCGCTGCTGACGGCCGCGATTCTCTACATGATCGGCAGCGACCTGATTCGCGGGTTCGCCGTCTCGCTGTTCATCGGCCTGCTGATGAGTATGTTTTCCTGCCTCTACTTCGGCCAATTGCTCTTGGAAATCATCGACCGCAAGCGAGTGGTCAAGACGATCAAGATGATGCAATTTTTGGGCGAGACGAACATCGACTTCTTGAGCAAGCGCGGCGTGGCCTTTGCCGGTTCTGGTTTGCTGATCGCAGCAGGCATGGCGGCCTTGTTCGTGCGTGGCAGTGCCAACATGGACATCGACTTCAGCGGCGGCACGATGGTCACATTCCAATTCATTGAGAAGCAGTCGATGGATGACGTGCGGAAACGGCTGAACGATGTGGCGGTGAGCAACGAGCCGTCCGCTCCGAAAATCTTCCCGGAAGGGGTGAGCCTCGAACAACTGACCTCCGATGGCGAACAACAGTCGATGACGAGTGGCATACGGTTCCGTATGAGAACTCCCGTGCAGGACCAATCGCTCGTGTCGAGCGGAATCAATAAGGCCTTTGATGACGCTCAACATGCCCTGTTCCGCGTCACGCTGGCCGACAGCACGGTGGCTCCGATCACGGATAAACTCGAAGGCAGCTCACAGCGATTTGAAGGCGGAAACCAAACCGTACTGACGTTCAGCGAACCCGTGTCTGAGGCCACCGTCATCGAATACCTCTCTAGGGAATTGTCTGCGATCAAGACGGACAAAAACCGCGTGAAATACGAATCCGTTCAGCTTCTGCTGTCGGCAAGCGGTCCGGCCACTGAGAAACCCGCCGCAAAGGAGAAGGCTGACGCGGCAAGAAAAGCGGGGACCAAGGTCGAGAGCAGTCCGAAATTCACCGAGTTCACGGTGCGGACGACTCGCCAAGTGATCGCCAGCGATCTGGACGCTGGTATCAAGTCGGTACAGGCTCGCCTCGCGGCGTCCCCCGTGTTTGAAGAAGTGAATGCGTTTGAAACCTCCGTCGCGAATAACACCAAAGTCGATGCGTTGCTGGCGATCATCGCCAGCCTCGTGATGATCGTGGTTTACATGTGGTTTCGATTTGAGAAGGTCTATTTCGGTTACGCCGCAGTCGCCGCACTGGCTCACGACGTGCTCGTGACGGTCGGCTGTATCGCGCTGGGAGCGTATCTCAGCAAGACGCCGATCGGGCCGCTGTTCATGCTCGAAGACTTTAAAATTAACCTGAACCAGATCGCGTGCCTGCTGACCATCGTCGGCTACTCACTGAACGACACGATCGTGATCTTCGACCGCATCCGCGAGATCAAGGGAAAGAACCCCAAGATCAGTTACGAAATGATCAATCAAAGCGTGAATCAAACGTTGTCCCGAACGTTGCTCACCGCACTTAGTACGTTCATCGTGGTAGTGGTCCTGTACATCGCCGGTGGCGAGGGGATTCACGGCTTCGCATTCTCGATGATCATCGGCGTCGTGACCGGCTGTTACAGCACGATCTACATCGCCAACCCCGTTCTGCTGTGGCTGGTTCAACACGAAGCCCAACCCGCGAAGACAGGCTTGGCCCGCAGGTAACCAGCAATCTGAGTCAGTAGGGCGGGCACTTTTGCCCGCCCTTTTTTTTCGATACGACGGGCAAGAGTGCCCGTCTGACAGGTTGTTGAAGAGCTGTCGGATGGACGCCTCGTCCGTCCGACAGCTCCTCATTATTTTTCGCTCGGATGAGGCGTCCCAGCTACGTTTTTCAGCAGGCTGCTTGCGGATTGCCGCCGCGGTCTACACTGGAGCGAACTGGCCGACGACGGCTCGAGCCGTTCTCAGTCCATCGACCGCCGCGCTGACGATGCCGCCCGCGTAACCGGCTCCCTCGCCAACGGGATACAGGCCCGCGATGTTCGGGCACTGGCGTGAGACCAGATCGCGATCAATGCGGATGGGCGAACTGCCGCGCATCTCGGGGCCGACGAGGATCGCGTGTTGGAGGAAGTCGCCGCGCAGCTTCTGGTCCATCAGCGGCAGGCTGCGTCGGATGGCCGAGGCAATGACGGGGGGCAACACACGATCAAGGGCTGTTGGAATCGTGCCTCGTTCGTAGGAGCAGTCGAGTTTTGCGGACGGGTGCGGGGCGCGGCCTTTCACGAAGTCTTGGGCCGACTGAATCGGACACAAATAATTTCCGCGTCCGATCCGAAACGCTTCGGCCTCGTACCGCTGTTGGATGTGCATACCAGCCAGCGGATGCGGGCTGTCGAACTCGTGTGTTTCCAGTGTCACGACGACGCCGCTGTTGGCGAACGGCGTGTCGTGGCGCGAGTTGCTCATGCCGTTCGAGCAGAACATGTCGGGTTCGCTCACGCTGGGGATGATGATCCCGCCAGCACACATGCAGAACGTGAAGACATCCTTCTCGCCGCGCGCGTTCAGCGTGTAGTCGGCCGCGCCGAGCAGCGTCAGGTATTCCGGCCGCGCGTACTTGTGGCGGTTGATCTGTTCCTGAGGCTGCTCGATCCGCAGCCCGAGTTGGAAGGCTTTCTGGAGGAGCGGGACTCCCAGATCGAACAGCATCTGATAGGTGTCGCGGGCACTGTGGCCGATCCCCAACACGACGTGATTCGTCGGGAGATAGCCGCTCGACGTTTGCAGTCCGACGACACGTCCATCGCGCACGTCGATCCCTTCCATGCAGCAGCCGAAGCGGTACTCACCGCCGAGGGCTTCGATCTTGCGACGGAAGTTGCGGCAGATCATCGGTAGCTTGTTGCTGCCGAGATGCGGTCGGTTCTCGTACACGATCGAGGCGCGACCGCCACACTCGACGAACCGTTCGAGAACCCATTCGACATCCGGTCCTTCCATGCGACAGGTCAGCTTGCCGTCGCTGAAACAGCCCGCGCCTCCTTCGCCAAAGAGATAATTGTTCTCGCGGTCGAACGCGCCGCCACGATCGAAGTCGCGCACAGCGGGGACTCGTTCCTTCACGGCCAGCCCGCGTTCGAGGATCAGCGGACGATAGCCCTTTTGTGCGAGGTAATAGCCCGCGAGCAACCCGGCGGGGCCTGATCCGACCACGATCGGTCGCTCGGGCATTGGCAATGTGCCGGGCGACCGATCGTCGAACGTGGGAGGCGTGAAGTGCCGCACATCTCCGTGCAACTGCCGTTGCACGGCGGGCGATTGCAGAACCTCATCGGGCAGATCGACGAGTGTCGTGTAAACGAACCGCAGGTCCGAGGCCGATCTCGCATCGAGGCTCTTTTTGAGGACGCGCCACCGCGCGAGTGCCTCGACCGGAACCCCTAGCCGCTCGGCGAGGTATTGCGGCAGTTCGGCTTCCGGCACCGAGACCGAGAGCCGCAGATTCGAGACACGCAGAGACATTGAGCAGCTTCAAAGACAGGGCAGGGCGAGGACGTTGTGCGACGAGGCGGGCTGTTTGTAACGTGGCCCGTGAGGCGATGCCAAGGACTGACGCATCAACAACGGTTGGTCTCGGTGAGCCGCCCCAACATCATTGCGGGGGATGAACGACGGCGACTTGCAGGTCCATGACGTTGGTGTGAGTGGGGCCGGTTTGCAGCAGGCCGTTCGTCTGATTGAAGAACGTGTACGAATCGTTGATCGCGAGGAACGCTGCGGGATCGAGGCCGCGCTGTTGGGCCGCTTCGCGCACGATCGCATCGCATACGGCACCGGCCGCGTCGGTGGGGCCGTCCTCGCCATCGGTTCCTCCCGAAAGAATCGCCAGTCCGTCGAGACCTTCGTTCCAGAGTCGGCAGGTCGCCGCGAGAGCCAGCTCTTGATTGCGTCCTCCCGCGCGAGGCTGTTCTGTGGGAACGAGCTTCACGACCGGTTCGCCTCCGCCGATGAAGCAGATCGAATGGTCGAGTGACTCGCGCCGCGCGGCGAGGCAGAGTTCGGCCAGTTCGACGCCCACATCACGCGCAATGCCGCCTCGTCCAGCTCCGAGCGATCGAACTTCAAACCCTAGCGACTTCGCATGTGCAAGGGCGGCGTTCAGAGCGGTTTCATTGTTGCCGACGATGACGTTGCGACAGGAGATTCGCGGCAGCTCGCGAGCCTGGCCGCATTCGGCTTGCGCACGGAGTACGTTCCGAACAAAGGCTGGGACGGGATCGCCGGGCATTGGCGTAGTGAATCGGTTTAGAACATCGATCGCGTCGGCGGCAGTGCCGTCATCGCATACGGTCGGCCCCGAAGCGATCACGTCGAGCGGATCGCCGATCACGTCGGAGATGATGAGTGCGATCATCCGTCCCGCCGTCGCCGCGCGCAACAGTCCGCCACCCTTGATGCGCGACAACCGTTTGCGCACTGCATTCAGTTCGTGAATCGTGGCCCCGGCGCGACTGAGATGCCGGGTCACCGCTTGTTTGTCGGCGAGGCGGATCCCGTCGAGAGGGAGCGGCAACAGGGCGCTCCCTCCACCCGAGATCAGCACCAGACACAGATCGTGCTCGCGCTGTGAGGCAACGAGTTCGAGGATCCGCTCGCTGCCGAACACGCCTGCGGCTGTTGGCTCATTAAGGCCCGCAGGTCGCGCCGCGTGGAGGTGAATGCGATGCAGCGGTCGGACGCAATCGGCGGGAACGTTGATCCAGCCGGTGACCTTCGTATCGAGCAGCCTCGAACCGAGAGCCGTCTCCAGACCGAGGGCCATCCCCGCGCCGGCTTTGCCCGCGCCGACAACGATCAGCCGATCGAGGCTCGTCAGATCGAACGCCTCGCCGCAGACCTCAAGCGTCGTGGCGCGACAGCGCACCGCGTTGCGAACGAGCAGCGACGAATCGACGGCGGCGACTCCCGCTTGCCAGATGGCTTCGGCGTCACGGCGTGGTGACATCGCATCGCCCTCCCGCTGCGAATCGGCCGCACACGCTCCGGGTCTCGTTTAACCGCAAGCCGAAGGCGTGCGTGTCGGAGTGTGGGAACATCGGAAACGTGTTCCACAACGCGCTCGCCTTTGGCTTGCGGTTAAAGGAACGGCGTTCTTCCGTGCGACTTCTTCACGCACCGGGGCGAAGTCGCATGTAGGCCGAGATGATGTCGTAGAGGTCGGGAGAAACTTGGACTTCATCGTCCTCGAAGTCATCCAACCAAGTACGGTTCCACCGCATCGCATCGCGCAGCGCCCGGGAAATGTCTCCCAGACGAACGGTGACTTGTTCTGCCGTCGCGGTGGCAACATCGTCGTCGCCAGTAAACAGTTGCAAGCGGTTCCGCATCGTTCATCCCTGAGTGGAAGCGACTAGTTCGGCCAGAACGCTCGACGCAAGCACGAGCCACCGCGCACTGGTCGCGGCTCCGTTAGGATCGACTGCGACGGGCATGAGCCTTGATTAAATTTAACGAAAAAAGCGATGAGGACTCGAAACCGGACTGCATCATGCAAGACGCTCGTGCGGCGTCTACGGTGCAACGAGTCAGAATGAGGCTGGCGATCGGCACAAATCGCCGTGCGCGAGGAGGGCCAGGACGCGCTGCGGCGGATGTCGCCGATGGCAGCGGTTTAGAGGAGGGCTTTGAACTGTGGCGAGAAATCGGCCGGGAGCCTGAGGCTCGACTGCTTGAACGGAGCTGCGTAGTGACAAGACGGTTCTTGCCGGTCGCCTAAGGGCAATGCCCACACGAGCTAGCGAAACAGCGTCGTCTTCGCGGCTTCAGAGATGGCGACGACGGCGGGGTGTTTGAGGCGTTTTTCGACCGAGACGGCGTAGAAGCGTTCTCGCAGGGAGTCATCTCTCCCGACGACGGAGACGTGGTACATCCGTTTGACATCGTCTTCGACGGCGCTAGGGGCGGCGAACAGGCCGTCTCCAAATTGCCCGAAGGCTTTGAGCAGGGCGCTGTCGGAGAACTCGCCGCGAATGACCGGGCGAATGCCGAGCGCGTCGAACCATTGGTCCAGAGAGCGTCTGAGCATGGAGTTGTTCGCTGGCATGAGAAACGGTGCGCCTTTGAGAGACTCGGGAAAACCCTTGCGATAGCGGCGAGCCAGTTCTTCGGTTCCGAAGAAGGTCACGCCACATTCGCCCAAAAGATGGTTGAAGGCTTTCAAGCCGAGTCGCGGGTTGGCGGGGCCGTCGCAAACAACGAGATCGAGTTCGTGGAGAGCGAGTTGCGCCATGAGACGATCCGGTTCTCCGTCAATGCAGACAACCTGCACTTCGTCCGGGAGTCGCAACGCCGGTTCGAGCAATCGGTGAACCATGAGCTTCGGCAGCGCATCGGCCACTCCGACCACGAACCGCAACGCGCGTCCGGTGGACCGGTTTTTGAGCGCGTCTTGCAATTCGCGTCCGAGCGAAAAAATCTCGTCCGCATAGCGATACACCGTCTGGCCGGTCTCGGTCAGCACCAGGTTCCGTCCCGACTTCTTAAAGAGGGACGACTTCAGGGACTTCTCCAGCGCGCGAATCTGTCCGCTGATGGTGGGCTGAGCTAGGTGAAGCTGCTTGCACGCCTTGGCCACACTCCCCTCGCGAGCCACAACCCAGAAATACAGCAGGTGGTGGTAGTTCAGCCACTCCATGAACTCGCCTTTCATTCATCGTGAAAACCGATGGTATGTAGTCATACAAGCAATTTGTACGAACTATCTCGAAGTCCTACAATCTCACCGCACGAAGGTCGGTGGGGAGGCTGTTTGAGAATATCGCCAGACAAGATTGCACGCGGTGAACCGAAATTCATTCTCTGTTTCCAAGCTGACTTTCACCGACCACAAAGTTCTGATGGACGAGCCGCCACGAGAATTGAAAGACGGGTGATGACAACCGATTTAGTTCAGGCAATCCAAGCGAATCTGCTATCTCCTGCGGTGTTGTTCTTTCTTCTGGGTGTGTTTGCGACCCTCTCGAAGAGCGATCTCAAGTTTCCTGAGCCGCTGTATCTCGGGCTGACGATCTATCTGCTGACAGCCATCGGATTCAAAGGAGGCGTGGCGATTGCTTCGGCGGGGATTGCTACTGTGTGGCTTCCGGCTCTGATGGCGATTGTCTTGGGGACGTTGATCCCACTGTGGAGCTATCCAATACTGCGGTTCATCGGTCGTCTTTCGCCGGTCGATTCGGCGGCCATCGCTGCTCATTACGGATCAGTCAGCGCGGTGACATTCATCGCCGCGACAAACTTTCTGCAATCGCTCAATCAGCCCTATGAAGAGTATGCGACCGCGTTTCTGGCGGTGATGGAATCGCCGGCAATCATCATCGGAATTGTGCTGGGAAAACTCGCGACCCAGAAGCCAGGTGAGTCCTTCCTTCCGACTTTGAAGGTGGCGCTGCATGAAGCGTGTTTGGGACGCAGCGTGGTACTGTTGGTGGGGGCGATGCTGATC
This sequence comes from Schlesneria paludicola DSM 18645, assembly GCA_945862235.1. Lineage (GTDB taxonomy): Bacteria > Planctomycetota > Planctomycetia > Planctomycetales > Planctomycetaceae > Schlesneria > Schlesneria paludicola_A. The sequence continues at coordinate 24,829 of CAMAYU010000009.1, read as the reverse complement.
GGCTTTCTGTCGGGAAAACGCGGGTACGACGCGACCTCGGGATTCTTCGTGGCACCCTTTCAGGGAGTACTCGCGCTGTTCCTGCTGGAGATGGGAATGGTGGCCGCGCGACGGTTTGGCGACCTGCGGAAAGTCGGCCTGTTTCTGGTGGCGTTTGGAATGCTGATGCCTCTCCTGCACGGATCGCTCGGTGTGATACTGGGGCATGCCGCCGGCTTGAGCCTCGGCGGGGCGACACTATTGGGAGTCCTCGCGGCGAGCGCCTCGTACATCGCCGCCCCCGCAGCCGTTCGGCTCTCCTTGCCAGAAGCAAGTCCGACTTTGTATCTCACGGCAGCACTGGCCATCACCTTTCCGTTCAACATCACCGTTGGACTGCCCGTCTACTTCGAGATCGCCAAGTGGCTGTTTGGAGAAACGCCGTGATCCTGCATCCCATGAAACTCGTCACCATCATCTGTGAAGCTCTCGCACGCTCACATGTCACGGCGCTGCTCGATGAAGTCGGTGCTCACGGATACACGCTCTTTTCGGTGGAGGGAGTCGGCGCACAAGGCTCGCGCGTCGCCGACATCGAAGAATTCGCAAACATTCAGATTGAAGTGGTCCTCACTTCTGAGCCGGCTCTGCAACTGATGACGCGGCTGGAACGAGACTTCTTTTCTCGGTTCGCCATGATCGCCTATCTCTCTGATATCCAGGTGATCCGCAGCCAGAAGTTCTGAGCAGCAGTGCGTGCGTTTTGCTGTATGAGCCGCGTGGTGAGTGCCAGTCGCCGTCTTGCTGGTGCGCGTTTGGTGATGCGAACGGTGACATGCTCATCGACACGCGGGGCGTTGCCTGCGCGGTGAAACGAGGTGGCGATGTATCAACCTCGTAGTCGCGGCATCCTGCCGCCACGTTACTCGGCGGCAGGATGCCGCCGTTACAAAGAACACCGATACGGGTAACGCAGCGACGTTGCCTCTTCTGCGACCGATGGACTCTGTCCATCAAAGCCAGATCGAAAGCGTCCCTTTTCCGAGTGACGTTGCGCCCCGATCAAGACATCGGTTTTATCGATGGAACGTAGCCAAACAATCTATTCGTCCACCATTCATTTGAAACGTATAAATGTGGCGTCACACGAACGGTCGATGATGTCGCAGTGACATGAGTTAGCCGGACAAGATCGTTCAACCCTCAGCTTGAAGAAGGAGGACGAACGGATGTTGATTCTGACGCGAACAGCAGGGCAAGCGATTGTGATTGGAGAGAATCGAGAGATCGTGTTGAAGGTGACCGCTATTGCTGGCGGCAAGGTTCGGTTGGGTATCGAGGCGGACGCTTCGATTCCGGTTCGTCGGTTGGACCGGAAACAGTGGTCCCAACCGGAAATGGGTTTCTGAAATGGGAGAGTCGTCATGTTATGGGAACTGCATGCCACCGGAATTGAGATGGATTCAGAACTGAAGGAACACGCCGATCGCAGGCTATCCTTCGCACTGTCGCGATTCGGTTCGCGGATTCTGAAAACGACGGTCTATCTGACCGACAACAACGGTCCCAAAGGGGGGATCGACAAGAACTGCCTCATCGTGGTTCGACTGCGTGGATTGGGTGAGGTCGTGGCCGAAGTGGTCGATACCGACTGGCCTGTCACGATCGATCGAGCCACCGCGCGAATCGGCCACAACGTGGGTCGGGCCGTTGAGCGCAAACGCGAGTTTGCACGTGAACCGGTTAGCGCTGAGTCCTTCCTCTCCTAGGTGATTCCAACGAAAAGGAATACGGAAAATGATCGAGAACCATTCGCCGCCACAAACGCTCGACGAAGTGATTCGCTGGCTAACCCAGCAGTCTCGACAAGCTAAGTCCTCATCACATGACTCCGGTTCCGAAAGGAGTCATGCCGACGGAGAATCCGCTTCACTGCCCCGATTTGACCGAAGAGTGTCTGCGCAGCAGGCCGCCAGAAATTAGTTCTGACGGTGTTTGAAGGCGACGGCACAAGCGTGTGCCGTCATTTGTGAAACCAACTCAAACTTGGAGGATAACCAACGCTCTTGCCATGTTCTTCGACCCCGTTTACCTGCTGTTTGCCGCACCCGGATTGATCCTGTCGATGTGGGCCAGTTATCGCGTGCGAACGACGTTCGATGCCTGTTCTCAAATCGCTGCCGCGCACGGCCACTCGGGAGCCGAAGCGGCTCAACGGTTGCTGGACGATGCTGGCTTGCACGAAGTGGGGATCGTTGAGACAGATGGATATCTGTCCGACCATTACGATCCCACGGCGCGGCAACTCGCGCTGTCTCACGATGTCTATCACGGTCGGTCACTGGCCGCGATCGGAGTTGCCTGCCACGAAGCCGGTCACGCCATCCAGCATGCCACGGGATATGTTCCGTTGGGAATTCGTTCGGTGCTGGTCCCCACGGCCAACATCGGTTCGACGGCGGGATATCTGATCATGGCGGTCGGACTGATGTTGTCGCCTTGGGTGGTTCTGTTGGGAGCCGCCGTTTTTTCGATGGTGCTGTTGTTTCAAGTCGTCACGCTACCGGTCGAGTTCGACGCTTCGGCTCGAGCCAAACGACTGGTTTTGGAAGCGGGAATCATCGCCCCCGAAGAACGCGACGCGGTGGACCGCGTACTAAATGCGGCGGCACTCACCTATGTGGCGGCAGCGTTCAGCACACTGATGGTGCTGGCTTACTACTTGTTTCAGGCTGGTTTTTTGGGCGGATCGCGTGACGAATGATCCCCCCGTTTGAGCGGCAGGCACTACTGTCGCTCAGGCATCGGTTGTGCTGCGACTCCGTCCGAGACGCAACCAGACACCCTCTCGGTCTCTGGACGGAGTCGCCACAACCATGTCGATCGTCCTGTTCAAGGGTCGGCAAACTCATCGCTGGCGCGACCCGAACTTATCGGGATGGCGTCAGTCGCCTGATTCATTGAATGCAGGGCTGACGCCGACCAGCTCGGAAATGTCTCGACTTGTGCTGCTCACAAAATCTTTCACTCAACAATCTCAATACTTCGCTAAAGAACCTCATGGATACCTCACTGTGGGCTTGGGCCCTGTTCCACCTCCTGCTGTTCGGGATGTTGGCGCTCGATTTGGGTGTGTTTCATCGAAAATCGCATGCCGTCGGGCTGCGTGAGGCTCTCAGTTGGAGTGCCGCGTGGATCGTGTTGGCGATGCTCTTCAATGTCGGCATCTACCTCACGAGCGGTTCCGAGGCATCGCTCCAGTTTCTGACGGGCTATGTGATCGAAAAATCGCTTTCGATCGACAACGTGTTTGTCTTCGCGCTGATCTTCGGCTCCTTCCGCGTCCCTGCGGCCTATCAACACAAGGTTCTGTTCTGGGGAATTTTGGGCGCGCTTGTGATGCGAGGCGTTTTCATTTTTGCCGGAGTGGCGCTCGTCAAGCAGTTTCATGCGGTGTTGTATGTGTTCGGCGCGTTGTTGATCTTCAGCGGCATCAAGATGCTGGTCTCCAAGGACGCTCCATTCGATCCCGAATCGAATTGGATCATGCGGGCGGCACGACGGTGTTTACGAGTGTCTCCGACGGGGCACGCCGATCATTTCCTGACCAAAATCGACGGAAAATGGGCTGTGACACCGCTGTTGTTGGTACTGGTGTTCGTGGAACTGACCGATGTCGTGTTCGCCATCGACTCGATCCCCGCGATCATGGCCGTCACGCTGGACCCGTTTCTGGTTTACACCTCGAACGCTCTGGCAATGCTCGGAATGAGGTCGCTCTATTTCGCTTTGGCGGGTCTGCTTCCTCGGTTTGTCTATCTTCATCACGGACTGTCTGCCATCCTCGTGTTCGTGGGCACAAAAATGCTTGCAGCCGACTTTGTGAAAGTGCCGACAACCGTTTCGCTGGGTGTGATTTTGGGAATCATTCTGTGTGCCGTGGTGGCTTCGTTGCGAAATGTTCCGAAGGAGGAAGACTCGGCCGTGCCGATTCCTACGGAGGGTGATGCCGGTTCTCAGCAAGAAGCGGGCTGCGTCTGTTGATTTCGCCGATGGTCGATGGTCCGCTCGCAACGGGAACATCCCGACGATGACACTATGAGAGAAAAGAACAGCAACATGGCGGACATGATGACGGCCACGGGGCACGAGTCGATACCGGCAACTTTTGAACGGCTGGCACATCTGACCGGAGCCTCGGTGGAGCAGACGGAACTGCGGCGAGCGATCAACGAAGCGGTGGCCGCGACGCCGGGGGAGGTCGAGGCGAATTGGGCGCGTTGGTTTTTGGATGCCGGTCGTGCGGTCAGTCTGAAGTTCGATGAGTTCACGGCCACGCCGAACTCGGCCTTCGACCTCGTCGCATCGGGCGTAAGCCTGCTCACGTGGCATGGCGATTCGCGGCGCTTCCTGCTCGTGACGAAAGACCGTCATGGAAACGTGGTGGCTCAGTGGAGTGATTCGAATTCGGCGGGAACGAAAACTTCGCCGCGACGACTGGCCAAACTGATCGCGAAGGGGAACCGCCAACAGTCGATTCACTGGATCGCCGTCGGATCCGGGAGTCTGCAACACGAGGATCATGCTCACGGGCATCATCCGACTCCGTTGGCTCGCTTCTGGCAGATGCTGCGTCCCGAGATGAGCGACATCGGAGTGTTGTTCGTGATCGGGTTGGTGATCGCGTTGTTGGCGACTGCCGTCCCGATTGCCGGTCAACAACTGGTCAGAACGGTGACGTTCGGAACGCTCTATCAGCCGATCATCGTGTTGTCGCTGCTGTTGCTCGGATGCTTGGGCTTCATGGGAGCACTGCAAACGCTGAACGTCTTCGTCGTGGAATTGATTCAGCAACGGTTGTTTGCTCGCACTGTGGCCGACTTGTCGCTGCGATTGCCGCGTGCCGACTTTCAGTCGCTTCGCCACACGAACGGCCCCGAGTTGATCAACCGTTTTCTGGATATCGCCACGGTCCAGAAGGCCGTTGCCGGACTGTTGGTCGATGGTTTGGCGGTCGTGCTGACGACGGTCATCGGGATGACATTGCTCGCGTTCTACCATCCGTTTTTGCTCGGCTACAACCTGTGGTTGCTGGCCCTGCTGTTGTTTGTGGTCCTCGTGATGGGACGGGGTGGAACGCGGACGGCCATTCGCGAGTCGATCGAGAAGTACCGCATTCTGGCTTGGTTGGAAGATATCGTTCGCTGTCCGTTGGCCTTCCGATTGGCGGGCGGCGCCGACTTCGCGCTGGCTCGCGCCGACCGGCTCACCGCCGATTATCTGATCGCTCGGCGCAGTCACTTCCGAGTGTTGTTGCGACAGATCATGAGCCTCTTCGTCATTCAGGCACTGGCCAGCACCACGCTGCTCGGGCTGGGAGGTTATCTGGTGATGCACGAACAACTGACGCTCGGGCAACTCGTCGCGGCCGAGTTGATCGTGACGATGATCGTCGGTTCGTTCGCGAAACTCGCCAAGCACATTGAAGCGTTCTTCGACCTGATGGCGGCGATGGACAAGCTCGGACATCTGTCCGATATCCCGTTGGAGCAGGGGGGAAATTCACTCCGTGTGCTGGCCGATGCCCCACTGGCGGAGATTCGTTCCCCGCGATTCGTCTGGTCACTGGACCACTCAACGTCGCCGCTCTTCAGCAAGGTGAGCGTGTCGTCTGGTGAATCGGCAAATTCCCTGCAGTCACAACACGAGCCGACTTCGCTGCTGATCGCGTCGGGTCAACATACCGCCGTGTGGGGAGTGAGCGGCTCGGGGAAGAGTCTACTGGCCGACATGTTATTCGGGTTGGAAGCTCCTGACGGCGGAACGGTGCAGCTTGGCGGATGTGATGTTCGCGAACTGTCGCCGGACGTGTTGAGGCGTCATGTGGCGCTGATCCGCAACGTTGAGATTCTGGCGGGGAGTATTGAAGAGAACATTCATCTCGGCCGCGCCAACGTCGATGGAGCTGTGATTCGCGAGGCCCTCCGGACGGTGAGGCTTCACGATGAAGTCGCCGCGCTGCCGCAGGGGCTGGGGACCATGTTGGTCAGCGACGGCGCACCTCTCTCAGATTCGCAGCAGGTTCGCCTGATGATCGCTCGCGCCATCGCGGGGCAACCGAAACTGCTCGTGATTGACGGTTTGCTGGATCGACTTCCCACCGACTTGCTCGATCCACTTCTCTCGAATTTGCAGTCACACTCCATCACAGGAACGTTGCTGATCCTGACAGGACGGCTCGACTTGGCCACCCGATTTCCTCGAACGGCAAAGCTGATGTCGCACACGTAGTCGCCCGTTGAAAACCGTAGGGTAAGCGTCTCGCTTGCCCGGGTTTCAACAGCACTGACGGGCAAGCGAGACGCTTACCCTACGGAACGGCGTGAGATCGCACGCAAATTGGTCGGAACAGAAACGGAACAGACATGACATCATCGAACTCATCCACAGCACCCCCTTCACTCGCCGTGGCCCTGACGCCCAGCGACCGTTACGCCTTGGAGCGAACATTTCCGGCGCTCCGTTTGACGCACTCATCCATTCTCGCGCGTCGGATCGCTCGCGTGTTGTTGTTTGTGCTGATCCTGTCGCTCATCGCCATGTTCGCCGCCCCGTGGCAGCAGACGGCGGCTGGCAAGGGGCAGGTCGTCGCATTCGACTCGAATCAGCGGCATCAGGATGTGGACGCTCCCATCTCGGGGCGGATCGTCAATTGGCAGCCAACGCTCATTGAAGGGGCAATGGTGAAAGAGGGTGAAAGACTCTTCGACATCGAAGTGATCGACACCGACATCCGGACACAGATGGGTCTGCAACTCGCTGCGACACAGCGGAAGTTGGAGGCGGATCGCACGATCGTCAACGCCTACTTCGAGAACGTTCTGGCTTTCAAGGACGTGAAGGAACAGATCATTTTGGCCGGAGGAGAGTTCATCAAGGTGGCCGAACAGAAGTTCAAGGCCGAAGAGGAAGGGTTGAAAGGGGCACTCGCGGCGGCGGAGCAGTCAGAGAAGGATCGCGTTCGACGGAAAGAGTTGTTGGACCAGAAAGTCGGTTCGCAGTTTGATTGGGAACGGGCGGTGAGGCAGGCCGACGAAGCCAACGCCAAGGTCGAACAGGCCCGTTCCTACGTGAAGGCCGCCGCGAATGAACTGGTCGGGAAGAAGGCGGAACTTGTCGCGAAGACGCGGGAGGCACAGGCCAAGATCGACAGTTCGACCGCCGTTTACGAAAAGTCTAAGGGGGACTTTGCTGCCACGGAAAAGGAAATTGCCGACATTAACGCCAAACTGACGATGCAGAAGCAGCCGGTCGTTGCGCCGCAAGACGGCTACATCTTCAAGCTGAAGGTCTCTCAGGGAGGACAGATCGTTTCGCAGGGCAGCTCGTTGCTGGAGCTGGTCCCTTCGTCACCGGATCGGGCGGTCGCCATCAAGGTCGATGGCAACGATGCACCGCTGGTTTCATCGAAGGATCCCGCCGGGCGACCGCGCAAGGTCCGCTTGCAGTTTGAAGGCTGGCCCGCCGTGCAATTCTCGGGATGGCCTTCGGCAGCAGTTGGGACGTTTGGCGGGATCGTGTCGGTCGTCGATTCCACGGACGACGGACAGGGAAAATTCCGTGTCCTCATTCTGCCCGACCCCGACGAAGCCCCGTGGCCAAACGAAATGATCCTTCGCCAGGGAGTGCGAGCCAACGGCTGGGTGTTGCTGAACGAAGTGCCGTTGGGGTGGGAAATCTGGCGTCAGATGAACGGCTTCCCGCCGGTCGTCGCAATGGACGAACCCAAGAAAGACGGCGAGAAATTGTTACGAGGCAAGAAGTGATGAACCACCGCATCGTCCTGTTGTTGCTCATTCCACTGATCGCGACGAGCTGTCGTTCGACGCGGTCAGTGCTGACCAAGGACGATCCGGCGCGGCGGACTGATGGCAGCCGCGTGGCAGCCAATTCTGTCTCCAGCACACCTTCCGCCAAGTCCTCATCACTCACTGATCCAGAGAGGAATCGCGAACGCCAATCGTCTCGCAGCGACATCATCCCGGTCTCGGCGAACGACGAGACGACTGGCGAACAAGTCGCTCGCGATGCGGCACAGGCTCCCATCAAGTTGGCTCCGAACGACGAAGGCTCAGCGGCATTCCAGCCACTCGCAGTGGATGCCACTGGCACGATCAGCGAACCGGTACAGCTCAACACGGTCGTACAGTCGATCTACGCCAGCTACCCACTGCTTCAGATTGCCTTCTACGGACGAAACATCGCTGCGGGCGAGCAACTTTCGGCCGAAGGGGCTTGGGACTTGAAGCTCAAGGCGGACACCAACAACACGCCGCTCGGCTACTATCAGTCCTATCGCAACGGAGTCGGCTTCGAGCAGCCGACGATGTGGGGGGGCGAGGTCTTCGGCGGCTACAAGCTCGGTCGTGGCAACTTCGAACCGTGGTATGGCAACCGCGAAACAAACGACGGCGGTGAGTTCGGAGCCGGGATTCGCATCCCACTCATGCAGAACCGCACGATCGACGAACGAAGGGCGACGCTCTGGAAATCGACGTATGGCGTCAACGCGGTCGAGCCGTTCATTCAGGCTCAGCTCATCGAGTTCATTCGCGCTGGCTCGTACGCCTACGGGGACTGGGTGGCGGCAGGACTTCATCTGCGTATCTCGCGCGAACTGCTTGCACTGGCCGAAGAACGAGACGATCAGATTGAGGGGCAGGTCAAAGCGGGAGCGCGCCCCGAATCGCTGCTCATCGACAACCATCGCCTGATCCTGTCGCGACAGGTCAAGCTGATCGAGGCCGAACGAAAGCTGAAGACCTATGCCATCAAGCTCTCGCTCTTCCTGAGAACATCTGATGGCCAGCCCCTTGTTCCGGCCGATGACCAGCTTCCCGTCGGGTTCCCTCCGGCGACGGCCGTGACGGCGGACAAAATGCCACTGGACGTGGCGGAAGCCATCGCGCGACGGCCCGAATTGGTGGAACTCGACTTCCAGCACCGCATGGCGCAGGTCGATCTCCAGCAGGCACAGAACCTGACGCTCCCGGAACTCGACGCGAGCCTCTGGTCGGCCAAGGATGTCGGTGGTGAGACCGACAAGAAGGGATCGAAGACGCCGTTTCAATCGGAAGCAGGATTGAACTTCTCCGTCCCGCTGCAACGTCGCAAGGCGCTCGGCAAGATGGCAGCGGTCGAAGGGAAACTGGTCCAGATCGCCACCAAACGCCAGTTCGCCGAGAACAAGATCGCTACTGAAGTGCAGAACGCGGTGGTCACGATCGAGGCCGCCTATCGCTCGATCGACAAGGCCCAACAGAGCGTGAAGCTCAACGAGCAGATGGAACGGTTCGAGGCGGTGAAGCTTGAGAAGGGAGACAGTGACTTGCTTCTACTCAATCTCCGCGAAGCGGCCACGTTCGATGCTCGCGTCGTCGAGATCGAGGCACTGCTCCACTACTTCGAGTCGCAGGCCGACTACCGCGCCGCACTCGCCCTCGACATCGCCGAGTTCGGTTTCTTGTCCAATCCGAACGTCGAATGAAGCTCTGCCTCGCATGGCTCGTGCCTCGTCTGGTCTTCGTTTTGGGGTTGATAACCCATCAGAATTCCGGTCATTCCATGACCGGACTACGTAGCTCAGTCATTCCATGACTGAGCTACTCGAACGACAAGCAGCCCCCCAGATTAAGCGATGACAGGTCACACGAGTGGCTGACGTGGGCTAATTCGACAGCGGCTTGTACTTGATGCGGTGCGGCTGGTCGGCATCGGCGCCGAGTCGTTGGTGACGCAGGATTTCGTAGCTCTCGAAGTTTCCTTCGTGCCAGACGACTTCGCTGTCCCCTTCAAACGCGAGGATGTGCGTTGCCACGCGGTCGAGGAACCAGCGATCGTGGCTGATGACCACGGCACAACCGCTGAAGTGGAGCAGCCCTTCTTCGAGCGACCGCAGCGTCTCGATGTCGAGGTCGTTGGTCGGTTCGTCTAGCAGGAGCAGGTTGCCGCCGACTGTCAGCGTCTGGGCGAGCAGCAAGCGGTTGCGTTCACCGCCCGAGAGGAGCTTGACGGGCTTCTGTTGGTCTTCACCCTTGAACTTGAACTTGCCGCAGTAGGCACGAGTGTTGATCCGAATCTTGCCGAACGTCAGATAGTCGGCTCCGTTGGAGATGTTGTCGTAAACCGACTTCTCGCCATCGAGCGACGCGCGGTTCTGTTCGACATACGCAATCTTGACTGTATCTCCGATCGTGACAGTTCCCGAATCGGGCTGCTCTAGGCCCATGATCATTTTGAAGAGAGTCGTCTTACCGGCACCGTTCGGGCCGATGACGCCGACGATCCCGGCGGGAGGCAACCGGAAGGTCAGTTGGTCAACGAGGCATTTATCACCAAAGCTCTTCGTCACCTTGTCGAAGATCACCACGTTCTCACCCAGACGCGGGCCGGGCGGGATTTGCAGTTCGATCGTTTCGTCTCGCGATTCCTGCTCTTCTTTCACGAGCTGTTCGTAGGCAGCCAGTCGCGCCTTACTCTTCGCCTGACGTGCCTTCGGAGAGCTGCGAACCCATTCGAGTTCCTTCTCGAGCGTGCGATCACGCACCGACGACGCCTTCTGTTCTTTGCGGATTCGCTCCTGCTTTTGTTCGAGCCACGACGAGTAGTTTCCTTCCCACGGAATGCCGCGTCCCTGATCAAGTTCCAGAATCCACTGGCAACTCTTGTCGAGGAAGTAGCGATCGTGGGTGACGGCGACGACCGTTCCCTTGTAGTCGTGCAGATGCCGTTCGAGCCACGCGACCGATTCGGCGTCCAAGTGGTTTGTCGGTTCGTCGAGCAGGAGCAAGTCAGGCTGCTGCATCAGAGCTTTGCAGAGGGCAATGCGGCGCTTCTCACCGCCGGAGAGCGGACCGATCTTGGCTTCCAGAGGCGGAAGTCGCATCGCATCGGCAGCGATCTCCAGTTCACGATCCAGCTCCCATAGATTCTGATGGTCGATGAGTTCCTGAACCTTGCCCTGTTCCGCGATCAGCTTGTCCATGTCGGCGGTGGGATCGGCGAAGAGTTCGTTGATCTCGTCGTACCGCGCCAGGAGTGCCCGCTTGGAAGCGACCGACTCGTTCAGTTCGTCCAACACCGTGTGTTCGGGATCGAGGACCGGTTCCTGCGGGACGTAAATGCAGTCGTAGCCCGCACTCAGCTTGGCCGTTCCCATGAACTCTTTGTCTTGGCCCGCCATGATCTTGAGCAGAGTCGATTTTCCCGCGCCGTTCGGTCCCAGCACGCCGATCTTGGCTCCCGGATAAAACGACAGCCAGATCCCTTTCAGAATCTCCTTCTTGTCGTGAGCCTTGTGGAGATCCTCAATCGTGTAGATGTAATGTTCGCCCATGGACGCGGATGACTCCCGGCATGACAGAAGGAAAGGGGAGGGGTCAGAGGACGGGAGTCTGGTATCAGGCGACGCCGCTTACGGTTTGTCGTTCTGATTCCTGACTCCTAGCCTCTGACTCCTGCGACGAGCGGCTCATTGTAGAAGCGACCGTTGAAAACGAAAGACACTCGGCAGGCACGTCAGGTCCATCGCCTTTTTCAGCGTAGGGTAGGCCCCGCTCGCTTCGAGCGTCGGCCCACCATTCAGGAAACATCGAGAAATCATGGAGAGCCGGCGCGGCGAAACGCCGCTGGTCCCACCCTACAGGTTTCGCAGACCCAACAAGTCGCTGGCCCCGCGGGTACGTCGTCTGTGTCACCGGATGCGGATCAGCTTGAGTCGTTGACGCAGTGAGTGAGATTCACGACAAACCTCGCACACCAACCCGAAGCGTGAGCGAGGAGAGACGAGTGAAGTCGGTCAACAACACTGGATCTTCCTCGCTCACGCTTCGGGTTGGTATTGGTTTCGCACTTCACTTGAAAGGATTCGTCGTGAGTCGATCTTGGTTGCCCGTCCTCTGTGGTTCGTTCGTGTTCTTCGCGTCAGCCGTGTCGGCGGCCGAGGATCTGACCGATCAGATATTGTTTCCTAAGAAAGAGGCCGTCGTGCGGATCGACGCGAAGACGACCGCCACCGCGCTCGAAATTCTCGCCCCGTGTTTCATGCGTGAGATCGAAGGAACCAAACTTCAGGTTCACACGACGAAAGGACGAGGCTGGGTCGAGCGAAATCAGATGCTGACTTCCGACGAAGCGATCGCGTACAGCAAGTCCCTCATCGAACGATCCAAGCCAGATCCGTACGGGTTGTTCGTGCGTGCAGCCTTGTTCAACCAGAACGAAGCGGCGGACAAAGCCCTCGCGGACCTGACCGCCGCGATCAAGCTGGACCCTCAGTTCGCGATGGCCTTCACTACGCGTGGCTGGTTGCACGTTGAAAAAGGTGATCTCGACAAGGCTCTCGCCGACTTCACGGCCGCCACCAAGCTGGCTCCCAAAGCAGCGCTCCCGGCCAACAATCTCGCGTGGTTCCGCGCGACTTGCCCAGACTCCAAGTTCCGCGACGGCAAGCAGGCGATCACACTGGCCACGCTCGCTTGTGAACAGACCGGCTACAAGCACGAAGAGTTCCTCGATACCTTGGCCGCCGCTCACGCCGAAGCGGGTGATTTCAAAGCCGCCGTCAAATGGGCGACCAAAACACTGGAACTCGACCCGCAGAACGAAGACTTCGCCGAACATCTCAAGCTGTACCAAGGCGGGAAGCCGCTGAGGGATGAGGTGAAATGAAGTCCTGAGTCCTTAGCGAAAGGTAGACGTGACTTAACCCTACTTCCTAATGACCAAATGACTACCTGCTAATGACTCATGCCTCCCCTCCCGAGACCCTCCATGCCCGACTGGCTGTTGAACGATTTGACGAATGGTGCTGACGTGGTTTGGAGCGTGGTCGCGCTGCGGCTGGTGATCTCTGCCGTGGCGGGACTGGCCGTGGCGGGGACGTGCATGGCCTCGCGACGGCATGCGCCGGTGAGTGTCTGGCCGCTCGCGGCGACCTTGGTGTTGCTGACGATTCTTGTCGCGATGACCGCGCTGGTGATTGGCAATAGTGTGGCGAAGGCGTTCAGTTTGGTCGGTGCCTTGTCGATCGTGAGGTTTCGCACGGTGGTCGATGACACGCGCGACACCGCGTTCGTGATCTTCGCCGTCGTGGTCGGCATGGCAATCGGATCGGGACAGTTCGGCATCTGTTTGATCGGTCTTCCGATTGTCGCTCTCGTGGCGATCGGCCTCGCCACAAACGGAACGAAGCTGGGAACGGACTCGATCGAGCATCGACTCGAAATCCGCTTGGCCACCGGGAGCGATCCGGTCGCTCTGCTGACCGAGTTCTTTCAGCGCGAGCTATCGAGCCACCGACTGACTCAAGTCGTGACGGCTCGCCAAGGCTTGTCGCTCGACTTGAGATACAACGTTCGACTGAAGCCTCAGACCGACCCGCTCGCGCTGGTGAAGTCGCTGCAAAGTTTGGAAGGGGTCCAGACGGTCGAGGTTCGCGAGGCGTAAGAATCATCCAGACCTTTGATTTGAATCTCACCAGATTTGAATCTCACCCCACCGGGCTTGCCCCGGTGAGGGTGAAGTGTCGCGTCGCGCGAGACCTGCTTCTGATTCATTCGCATGGGAAAGGTTGTTCCATGACCACGTTCCTCAAACCATGTTCAAGCTGGCGTCTCCTCGCCGCTCTGCTGCTGATGAGCGTCGTGTCGTGCCGCGACTCGACGGTCAAAGCTCCTGTCGCGACGAACGGAGTTGCGGGCAAGCCGCCTTTGTCCGCGATTGAGGCCACCGGCTTAGCTGCCGCCGCGAAGGCCGTCGATCCGAGTGACGTCTTCTTTGGCAGCGGCCTTGTTCCCGAGATTCGGATCGAGTTGAAGAAGTCGCAGGAGACGAAGCTGCGCGAGGACCTGCGGCGTTACGTCAAATGCACGATCGTCGAAACGCTGCCGAACCCCGACAAGCCTGACTCACCGCTGGAGACGACCTACACCGAGGTCGCGATCAAGGTGAAGGGAGCGGCGGGGAGTTCTCGTGAACTGGACGACAAGCCCGCGTTCACGCTCAACATGAACAAGCACGCCAAGGGACAGACCTTTCACGGATTGGACAAGCTCCATCTGAATAACTCGGTGCAGGACGAGTCGTATCTGTGCGAGTGGGTTTGTGCGGAGATCGCGCGCGATGCGAAGGTCCCCGCCACGCGAGTCACTCATGCCCGCGTCTGGCTCAACGGTCGCGATCTCGGCTTCTATGTGCTGAAGGAAGGGTTCGACAGGCAGTTCCTCACGCGGCACTTCGGCGACGCGACCGGCAACCTCTACGACGGCGGCTTCGTGCAGGATGTCGATGTCGATCTGGAGAAGGACTCGGGGAAGGGGCCGGACGATCACAGCGACTTGCACGCGTTGAAGGCCGCGTGCGAGGAACCCGATGCCGCTGCCCGTTGGCCCGCGATAGAGCAGCAGCTCGACGTGGATGCGTTCCTCACGTTCATGGCCTTCGAGCGGATGACCTGTCACTGGGACGGCTACACGCCGAACAAGAACAACTACCGCATCTACTTCTCACCGAAAGACGGTCGCGCCCGGTTCTTGCCTCACGGCATGGACCAGATGTTTCAAGATCCCGGCTTCCCGATCTTGGAGTTTCCGCCGGCCATTGTCTCGAGTGCGGTGATGCACAATCCCGAGTGGCGAGAGCGGTACAAAGACCGCGTGATCGAGATGCTGCCGTTGTTCGAGGCCAAGCGATCGAACGAGCGCATCGACGCCTTGGTCTCGCGACTAGCCCTCGTCGTTCACCGACAAGGGGATCACTTCGAGCAAGCCTTCGCCGACCGAGTGCGTGAGGTGAAGGAACGAATTGCGGCGCGCGAGCCTGCTCTGCGCGAGCAACTCGAACAAGGCGATCCGACGCCGATCGAGTTCGATGAGTCGAACCAGATCGAAGTGGCCGACTGGTACGGTGCCCAAGAGACGGGGGACGCGTTGCTCGACGAAGTCGATCCGGAGACAGAGAACAAGAAGTACTCGATCCAAGTCGGCGAATCGGGCCAATGCGTGGCGTCATTTCGGCGGCGCGTGTTGCTCGGGCCGGGTCGCTATCGGATTGAAGTCCGCTTGAAAACGGCAGGAGTCGAGCCTCGCACCGATGAGCAAGGGAAGGGGGCGGGTCTCCGCATCTCGGGTGGTAAACGTGACAACTCACTGGAAGGAGACACCGACTGGCAGACCGTCGGCTACGACTTTGAAGTGGTCGATGCCATCCGCGACGTGGAACTGGTCGCGGAGCTGCGTGCGATGAAAGGGCGTCTGTGGATCGAGCCGAAGGCGAAGCTGATACGGGTTGTGTCGCCGTGAACGGGAACAAGGGGGCAGGCACCAATTGAGAGGTTTCCGAGCTGGGCGGCGTCAGCCCAATGGCACTCACTTTGAGCGGCACGGCGCTAGTCGCCGGTAAACGGAGTGAGTGACAAAGTGAGTGCCATTGGGCGTCAGCCCCCCGGTTCTTCTGAAGAGGGCTTACGCCCAAGAACCGGGGGGCTGACGCCGCCCCGCTCAGAGGTCTCATTACAGACCGCGCGAGGTCTACGCGCTAACTCTCCACGGCCCTCACCACTTCGGCGTTGCTTCGCCGGGGAAGAGTCTCTGGCCGCGTAGCTCCTGCAGCTCGTCACGGAAGCGGCTGTAGGGGCGGAATGGCAGCTTGACTGTGGTTCCTGTCGCGTCGAAGTCGATCGCCCGAATCGGGACGAACCAGCGTTCGGGGACACTGAACGTGTTGTCGTCGCGAATTGTCATCGCGAATTGCCGTCGCGAAAGTTTGATCGGCCCCCTTTGGCGAGCTTCGTTTCGGTCGCCAATGGCACGTCGATAACTCCATCGACGGGGACGAGCGTGCCGAAGCCATCGAGTAGTTGAACGTGCAGGAGCAGGCCATCGAGATCGACGAACCGCCACGCGATCGTGCCGCCGTTCAGTGCCAGTGGGGTCGGCGCTTCGCGGCCCCCAGCGAAGCGGGATTCACCCCAATCTGGGGGCGGCAAAGCGCCGACCGCAGTCACACAAGTTTGAGTTCGGGAAGTGATTGCGGCCCCGCTCCGAAACGCCTTTTGTCCCGTAATAAACGCCGCATTGACCAGCGCAGACGACTTTGAGCAGCGCGCAGACGACTTTTTTGGTCGTGTAGACGTCTTTGAGGGTCGTGTAGACGTCTTTTTTATCAGCGCAGACCGTCTGCACGCCTCACAAAGTCGTCTGCGCGCCTCACAAAGTGGTCTGCGCTGGTCAAAGAGGCGTCTGCGCGCTGCTCCAAGTGGTTTGCGCGACACAAAAAGTCGTCTGCGCGCCTAAAAAAGTCGTCTGCGCAAAAACGGGTCACGCTAGCAATGAAAAGACTTACGTCGCGAAATCGCCATTTTGACGTAACCGACAGAAGTCCGAATTCGGTGAGCCGGGCGGCGTCACCGTCCGCGCCCGTGCAGGGTGCGGAAGTGTTGTCCAAAGTGAACTGCGGCGCATCATTGATCCTCCGCATGGTTACTGATCGAGACGCCGGTCGTCGTGGGTGCGTTGGTCCCAGCTTCAGTGTGCGCCCGACTCACGTCACCAGCGTGGCGTTCGCGGAGAGCGGTTGCTGCGTTCCGCCGATGTTACTGCGATAGACCTTGGTGGTTGTCGTTTTTCCAGAAGGAGACGTGACTGTAACGGTGACCGCACGCAAGCCTTGGTCCGTCGCGTTGTTGCTCAAGACGGAATAGGCGTTCTTGGATGACCACCGCCCGCGTCCAGCCGGTGTAGCCCGTCAGTGCCGTTCCCGCCGCGTTCTGCACGGTGCCACCGTTCATCTGTAACGTCAGCAGTCGGTACTATTGGTGAAGGTTCCTGGATTGGCTCGGTAAGGCTTGCCTTCTCAAATCGCATTGCGGCCACTGTGTGTCGAGGAAGTTAGCACGATCAGCGGGAGCGAGTCATCCAATATCTCGCTGGCAACGGTGGCGGACATCCGATGACCGAACATGCTTTCGGCTCCTCTGCGCAGCCAGTGCTCTTCGGTGTTCCAACCCTGATCGCCATCGACGACTGCGAGAACCAACTCCGATTCGGGGATGGCCGCGAAGACTCGGACCAGTTCGGCATCCCACCGAATTCCCGCCCGGCTCTCTAGAATGTCCACCGCCTTTTCGCGCGGCATTCCCTGCCGATAAGGCCGGTTGCTGGTCATCGCGTCGTAGGCGTCGGCCACGGCGAGGATGCGGCCCATCAGCGGGATTGCATCGCCCTTCAATCCGTGTGGATAGCCGCTGCCGTCGAAGCTTTCATGATGGTGGAGGATACCCGGCATCAGGTCCGACAATTGAGGCAGTGCCTGGATGATGCGCGCACCGATCTCGGGATGACGCTGCACGATGGCAAACTCATTTTCGGTTAGCCGACCCGTTTTTCCCAGCACCGCATCCGGGATGCCGATCTTGCCGACATCGTGGAGCAGCCCCGACAGATAGATCCGGTCGCAATCGTGACTGTCCAGACCCATGGCTTCGGCGAGCTGTCGTCCGTAACAGCCGACTCGTTCACTGTGACCGCGGGTGTACGGATCGCGGGCATCGACGGCGTGCCCCATCGCGCGGATGACTCCAATTACGAGGTCTTCGCGGTCCTGCAACAGCTCGACGTTGTGCGAGTGCGTGGCAAGCATCTTTGCGGCCACTTCGACCAGCCCGGCTTCGACCGTGCCGAATTCGACCTCGCTCATTCCGCTGGGCATTTCATCGAGCGAATCACGGCGGTACGGAGTGCGGTTCACGGCGACCGCCCAGCCATAGACTTTGTCGCCCCGGCAAACTTGCACGGCACACAGCGAGCGGATGTCGAAGCGACGCAGCCGGGCATCCACGCGAGACCCGTTCTGAACCACCGGCCGACCATGAGGTGTCGTCGGTTGGCTGCTCAACCACGCTTGCCAGAACGCGTCTTCAATGGACTGCGGTCCATCCCACAACACCGGAGCGATGAGTTCTTGTTTCGGAGCCTCTTCCCCTTCGGTCGTGCTGGTCAGCAGGATGGCGATCGACTCCGCTCCGACGAGTTGCCTCAGCGAAGGCAACAATTCGATCGCCACATCTCGCAGGCTCCGACGGGCCGAGCAGAGAGTCAGGTGGTTCGAGAGAGACCTCAACCAAGTCTGCTCCTCCAGTCCATAAGTCAGATTCTCCAGACAGGAGTCCATGTCGTCCGACTGGTCCGAGAGTTCGACCTGCTGTGCGATCAGTTTGCACGCCGCAGCGATCAGGAGTGGAGTCTGCACGAAATCGGCATTCATCACCGTGCCGAACGCAATCAATTTACGATGGACTATTCCGGGCAGTCGAATCCAGACTCCCAGCGTCCCATCTTCGAGGTCCAGCGTGCCAGATCCGTACTTCCGGGCACGCTCCAGCGCGGCGACCACTTCTGCGCCATGCAACGGGCGGCGTTTCGACTCCACAGCTTTCGTCTTCGCGATGTGATTGGAAGTCGTGTTGTCAGCAGCCGACTCGTCGGGATGTGCCATCCAGAGCTTAAAGGGAGTTCCGAGAGTGGACGACAGCGTCGCCAGCAACGCTTCGCATCGAGCGGAACAATAACTTTCGACCGAAGGGGGGGCGGCTGAATTCATGGCCAGGTTCACGTGGGGTGTTGGTTGGTCAACAGGGAAACACAGGAAGCAAACTCACGAAGTTGTGGTCGCGGTAACGGTCGCTCGGCCGCCCGCAATCCGATCAGGATCGCAACCTCAATCAACGTTCCGTCAACCTAGGTCAGAGATCCGACTTCGCAAATCCGCCTGAGTCCGAGAGGCAAGACACCGATCAACCGCAGCACATGGCGTCATCGCAGATGCTGGAACGCGAACAAGTCATGCGACCGATACGACTCGCGCCGTGCCTTCCAACCAAGATGCCTCCGACAGAAACGGTGAGCCGGGCGTGTCCATCGTGAGGGAGGCTGCGCCAGTCAGCCGACAGCGCTCAGGCGAATGCCACGGCTGTCCAGTCCCGTAGCGGAAGTCGTGAGACTTCGGTCTGAAGTCTCACGACTGCGACGACTGGACGCGATCTCCTGCCGCTCACGGAACGGGAACGACGAGTCGGCGTTGTTCTCTCCCACCGGTCCCGATGATTTTTGCCACATGTTTCCGAACCGCAACTTGCCCTTCGCGATTTGTGAACTAGGCTCACTTCTGTCTTCAGTCGCGGCGGATGAAATCGGCAGTAATGAGTCTCTCTCGACGGAGGCTCGGTCAACCTGTGACTGACTCGCCGAACGAACAGAGAAACTGAAAATGATGCTCACCCCGTCCAGCAATCGTGGGACTAAACGCCGTGGATTCACACTTGTCGAATTAGTCATCGTGGTGCTGGTGATCGGCATCCTGACGGCCGTTGCCGCTCCCAAGATGATGAATACCGCGACCAACGCCCGCGTCAGCGGTACGAAGCAATCGTTGATGGTGTTGCGCGACGCACTCGAACTCTATCGCTCGCAAAATGGGACGTTCCCGACTCTGGCCAACATCAATACGAACTCTGGTTTGATGCCGTTCCTGAGCGGCCCGTTCCCGATCAACCAAGTCACGACCGCGAATCAAGTCGCCACCGTGGTCGCCGGAACGAGTCCAATCACGGCGACCGTCGGTACGGCGGGCGGCTGGTCCTATGACGTGGCGAACGGGGAACTTCGAGTCAACGATGCCTCTACTGCTGTGGCCAATCCAGCTCCAGTGACTTGGTAAGCGAAAACGACAGAGTCCAACAATTTGAAGAGAGCGGCTAGGCCACCGCTGCACTTCGAGTTTCGATACCACTTTCGCGAGAACCGCAAACATCAGCTACGACGGTGTCGTGATTGAGTGGCGTCCAACCTTCTCGCGGACGTTCTTTAATGAGGAGTTGATCATGCGCGACGAGCGTTCCGCCGTTTTGATTGTTGAAGACAACCGAGCCATGACGCAGGTGCTTCGGTTTAACTTTGAGCGAGCCGGGTTCGCCACGGCCGTCGCCTTCGACGGGTTAGAGGCGATCCGACAGCTGGAAGAGCAAAACTTCGACCTCCTGATCACGGACCTTCAGATGCCCGCCATGGATGGCGGCGAGTTGTGTCGCCATGTCCGTGACGTGATGCAGCTCAAGGATCTGCCGATCATTCTGTGTTCGGCTACAGGAATGGAAGTCGATGCCGCGCACTTGGTCGTGGCTTACGACGTGAACCAAGTGTTCTATAAGCCGATCAGCCCACAAGCCGTCGTCTCGTATGCCCGAAGTTTGCTGGACACCAATGCTCTCGCTCCCTGTTGCCGGTAACTCTCGCGGCAGGTTGAGGGCCGAGGGTTGAAGGTCAGAAAGAAAGTGTTGCGGTCTGCTTCTCTTTTCTGACCCTCAACCCTCAACTCGCGTCCCTCCCCCGGAATGAGATCGCCCTGACGGGCCACACGCTTTCGCAGCCCCTCACGCGGCGATTGGTCACTTGGTATCTGGCGTTTGGTTTGGCCGGACTGTTCCTGTCCCTCGCCATCACCATGTTGCTGATCTACTAGGGCCGCATTGCCGACTTCGTGCCGTTAGCGGCCGTCGTGCCGTTGGGCATCCTGGCTGTCGGAGCGATCGTGCTCGCGCAAAATGGCTTCGGCCAGGACGATGGTCGGGATCGAAATCGGTTGCCACTCGGTGAAGATCGTGCAGTTGGAAGCGGGATACGGGACCATCCGGCCGCGCGTTTGCCGCGTCGTGCCGCACGCGATTCCGCTCACGCCCGCCGATCCTTATCGCTGCCTCGACGAAATTGGCCGAACACTTCAACGCGCTTGGTCGTCACGCAATCGTTGGTGGCCGCTTCCCGCCGCCTGCACGTTGTCGATGAGTCTGATGACGTTTCGCACGCTGGAATTGCCCGTCGCGGAAGACGAACCGAACTCATCACAAGAATGGCAAAAAGCGTTCCTCACCGATTCCGTGGCGGGACCGGGGACTTGGATCGTGGACGGCTAGCCGACGCAAATCGAACTCCCCGCTCGCGGCGGTAGGTCGTATGCGCTGCTGGGGATCGACGAAGAATTTGCCTCGGCCATCTCACACCAATTGTGGCGCGGTGGTCTCGACTGCCAGATTCTGGATGGACTGCCATTCGCGATGGCCCGCGCCGCCGCCGCCGCGTCAG
Organism: Schlesneria paludicola DSM 18645; assembly: GCA_945862235.1. Classification (GTDB taxonomy): domain Bacteria; phylum Planctomycetota; class Planctomycetia; order Planctomycetales; family Planctomycetaceae; genus Schlesneria; species Schlesneria paludicola_A. The sequence continues at coordinate 3,656 of CAMAYU010000009.1, read as the reverse complement.
CACTCGGCGGAGCAGTGCAGGGGGGAGCCGGTCGCCGTCATCGACTGGGGCGAATCGGCAATGGAGTCTCGTCTGGACGATGGTCACCGCGCTGTGTGCCGTGACCATCGTGGCACAGTTCTCGCAGATCGTCTCCCAGCACTACCAATTGTCCGTGATGGAAGCGTCCTCCCAGCCGTTGCGCGAAACGCAGCGGGAACTGGACCAGATGCTCCAGCGACAGACGACGCTGCGCAGCCGTGCGTCGATGCTGGCGATGCTCGAACGGATGGAGCAGCCGGTCCAGTTGCTGGGGACCATCGGGCGTTCGATTGGCGGTGACCGCCCCGAAGTTCAGGTCTACGACATGATCATTTCGCCGACTCAGATCGTGCAGGTGATTAAGGAGAGCGAAAAGACCGCAGCTCAAAAAGCCAACGTCGCCACGCCAGCAACGCGCAATGTGGATCGTGTGCAACTCAAGATTGACGGTCTCGGCGTGGATGACCTCGCTGTGGCCCGCTTTGTGGCCGGCCTGCGCGAAGCGGGCGTGTTTGAAACCGTTGCTCTGAATATCGTCTATCCACGCCCTGTCACTCCCCGGCGAGAGCCGTCAGTTTTCGGTCGAGTGTGTGCTCCAATCAGGATGTGACCGACAGTAGTCCGAATCAGGTGAGCCGGGCGGTGTCAGCCCAATGGCACTCACTTTGAGCGGTACGGCGCTAGCCGCCGGTAAACGGAGTTGTGTTTCCAAGCAAAGAACCGGCGGCTAGCGCCGTGCCGCTCACGGAGTGAACGACAAAGTGAGTGCCATTGGGCGTCAGCCCCCCGGTTCTTGGGCGTAAGCCCTCTTTGGAAGAACCGGAGGGCTGACGCCGTCCCGCTCGGAAACCTCTCACTTTGTTCTGCGTGAGGTATCGCTGCCAGTTGAAAAACCCTCGCTTCAATCTCCCCATCGCGACTGCTACGATCCGAGCCACTTTCGGTTCAGTTCCGACAAATGTGTGGCTTTTCTAGCGGAGAAACTGGGACATGGCGGCAGCAAATCCTTTCGGTACGGAGTCGGTCCTCAAGACGAGCGGTGGCGAGTTCAAGTACTACTCGTTGCCCAAGTTGGCCGCGAAGGGCTTTGGCCAGATTGAGACGCTGCCGTTCTCGATGCGAGTCCTGCTCGAAGCGTGTCTCCGCAACGTCGATGGCTTCCTCGTCAACGAAGAGCAGGTCGCGCAGGTCGCCAACTGGAACGCCGCCAAGCCCGAACAAGTCGAAGTGCCGTTCATGGTCGGCCGCGTCGTCTTGCAGGACTTCACCGGCGTCCCGGCCGTCGTCGATATGGCCGCGCTGCGTGACGCGATGATCCGCATGGGAGGCGATCCGAAGAAGATCAATCCGCTCGTGCAATGCGATCTCGTCGTCGATCACTCGGTCCAAGTCGATTACTTCGGGACCGAAGGAGCGTTGCAGCAGAACGTCGATCTGGAGTTCGAGCGGAACCTCGAACGCTACCAATTGCTTCGCTGGGCACAGCAGGGGCTAAGCAACTTCCGCGTCGTGCCGCCAGCCACCGGGATCGTGCATCAGGTGAATCTGGAATACCTCGCGAAGGTTGTGCTGACGAAAGATGGCGTCGCGTATCCAGACAGTCTCGTCGGGACTGACAGCCACACGACGATGATCAACGGACTGGGCGTTGTGGGCTGGGGCGTCGGTGGAATCGAAGCCGAAGCGGTCATGCTCGGCCAGCCGATCTACATGCTCATGCCCGAAGTGGTCGGCTTCAAAGTGAGCGGGAAGCTCCCCGAAGGAGCCACTGCGACGGACCTCGTTCTCACAGTGACGCAGGCTCTGCGGAAGCACGGCGTCGTTGGAAAGTTCGTCGAGTTCTACGGCCCCGGCCTCGAGTCGATGTCGCTCCCCGATCGCGCGACGCTGGCCAACATGGCTCCCGAATACGGCGCGACGATGGGCTTCTTCCCCGTCGATGATGAAACGCTGCGCTTCATGACTCGCACCGGACGAACGGCTGCCGAAGTCGAACTGGTCGAGACGTACTACAAGGCTCAAGGCATGTTCCGCACGGCGAGCTCCCCCGAGCCACGCTTCACCTCCAAATTGGAACTCGATCTCGCGACCGTCGTCCCGTCGATGGCGGGACCAAAACGCCCGCAAGACCGTGTCCTCTTGAAGGACATGAAGTCCTCGTGGCAGAAGGAGCGAATCGGCTTCGGCAAGGCTGAGCCTTCCGCGCCTGTCACGGTGAAGGGCGACAAGCCATGCCAGATCACCGACGGTGCCGTCGTCATCGCGGCCATCACGAGCTGCACCAACACGAGCAATCCGTCGGTGATGCTCGGAGCCGGGCTGCTCGCACGCAATGCCGTCGCGAAGGGTCTCACCAGCAAGCCGTGGGTCAAGACGAGCCTCGCGCCGGGGAGCCGCGTTGTCACCGAATACCTCGCCAAGTCGGGACTCGATCAGTCGCTGAACGCCCTCGGGTTCAACACGGTCGGCTACGGCTGCACGACCTGCATCGGCAACAGCGGTCCGCTGCCCGATGCCGTGTCGCACGCGGTCACCGAGGGAGATCTCGTCGTGTCGGCGGTCCTCTCGGGCAACCGCAACTTTGAGGGCCGGATTAACCCGCAGGTGAAAGCCAACTACCTCGCCAGCCCGCCGCTCGTCGTGGCCTATGCCCTCGCCGGGACGACCGACATCGACCTGACGCACGATTCACTCGGCAAGGGGAAAGATGGCAACGATGTCTATCTCAAGGACATCTGGCCGTCGTCCCAAGAGATCGAAGAGACCGTGACCAAGTCGATCACCCCCGAGATGTTCACCACCGAGTACGGTCACGCGGCACTCGGTCCCGTCGAATGGCAGAAGATCACCGGAGCGACCGGCCCGCTCTACAAGTGGGACGAGAAGAGCACCTACGTGCAGGAGCCTCCGTTCTTCATCGACATGCCCGTCACGCCGAAGCCGATTCAGGGAATCAGCGACGCGAAGTGCCTGCTGTCGGTCGGCGATTCGGTCACGACCGACCACATCAGCCCTGCCGGTTCGATCAAGGCGAGTTCTCCCGCCGGAGTCTTCCTGCAAGCCAACGGCGTGAAGCCACTCGACTTCAACAGCTACGGAGCCAGACGCGGCAACGACCGAGTCATGACGCGCGGCACCTTCGCCAACATCCGCCTCCGTAATTTGCTGTGCCCCGGCACCGAAGGGGGAGTCTCCAAATACTTCCCGACCGGCGAACAGATGTCGGTCTACGACGCGGCAATGAAGTACAAGGCCGACGGTACGGCACTCGTCGTCCTCGCCGGTTCCGAATACGGCACAGGTTCCTCCCGAGACTGGGCCGCAAAGGGAACTTATTTGTTGGGCATCCGAGCCGTCATCGCCGTCTCGTTCGAGCGGATCCACCGCTCAAACCTCGTCGGCATGGGCGTCCTGCCCCTCCAGTTCCGCGCCGGAGAGAACCGCGAATTCCTCGGCCTCGACGGCACCGAGATCTTCGACATCCAACTCAACGACAAACTGAAACCGCTCCAAGCCGTCGAAGTCATGGCCACCAAACCCGACGGCACCGCCATCCACTTCGTCGCCACCTGCCGCATCGACACCCCCGTCGAAGTCGAGTACTACCGCCACGGCGGCATCCTCCACAAAGTGCT
>CAMAYU010000008.1 GCA_945862235.1 Schlesneria paludicola DSM 18645 | reverse complement strand
GCGGCGAGGTCGGCTTCGCTGTGAGCGGCTGAGACGAAGTTGGCTTCGTACTGGCTGCACGCGAGATAGATCCCCTGACCGAGCATCGCGTGGAAGTAGCGGGCGAACCGTTGCGTGTCGCTCTTCACGGCGACCGTGCAATTCGTGACGGCTTCGGGGTTCAGGAACAGCGTGAACATGCTGCCGAGGTGCGGGACGGTATGCGGAATGCCAGCCTTGGTGGCTCGTTCCGACAGACCGGCGGTCAGTCGCTCGGTGAACTCGGCAAGGCGCGGGTACGGGTTGGTTTGCTTGAGAGTCGTCAACGTGGCGATGCCGCTCGACATGGCCACCGGATTCCCCGAGAGCGTTCCCGCCTGATAGACCGGTCCCGCTGGTGAGACCTTCCGCATGATGTCAGCTCGCCCACCGTACGCACCGACGGGCAGGCCGCCGCCGATGATCTTGCCGAGCGTGGTCATGTCGGGACGGATGCCAAACAGCGACTGAGCGCCGCCATACGCGAGCCGGAAGCCGGTCATCACTTCATCGAAGATCAAGACCGTCCCGTGGCGATCGCACAGCGTGCGCAGCGTTTGCAGAAACTCGGGTGTCGGAATCACCAAGCCCATGTTGCCGACGACCGGTTCGAGAATGACGCAGGCGATCTCGGCACCGCGCTGCGCGAAGAGGTCTTCCAATTGCTGGCAGTCGTTGTAGTCGAGGCACAGCGTGTCGGCTGTGCATCCGGCCGGAACGCCGGGACTGGAAGGCGTACCCAACGTGAGTGCCCCGCTTCCCGCTTTGACCAGCAGGCTATCGACGTGCCCGTGGTAGCAGCCTTCAAACTTGACGATGACGCTGCGTCCGGTGAAGCCGCGCGCGACGCGGATGGCACTCATCGTCGCTTCTGTCCCCGAATTGACCATGCGAACAAGTTCGATCGACGGGACGGCGTCGATCACCAACTCAGCCAGTTCGGTTTCCAAAACACACGGCGCTCCGAAGCTCGTCCCTTTTTCGAGAGCCGCGTGAATGGCAGCCAACACAGCCGGATGCCGGTGTCCCAGAATGTGCGGTCCCCACGAACCGATGAAGTCGATGAAGCGATTGCCGTCGATATCAAAGAGGTACGCGCCGTCCGCACGATCCATGACGACCGGCGAACCACCGACGCCGCCAAACGCCCGTGCGGGGCTGTTCACACCACCGGGGATCGACTTCTGGGCACGAGCAAACTGTTCACGGCTGCGATCAAATTTCATGGTCATAGAGGGTGTCCTCGTGGTGCTGTAGTCCGGCCCCCTTGGTCCGGACGAAGGCGTCGATCGAATTGGGGTCGGGCATGCAAATTTCAAAATTGGCCGAGGAGCGACAGTGATGATCGGACGGGACTAGGACGGCCAATTTTGAAATTTGCACACCCGACCCCGAATCTCAAGACCTGTCAGCCGCAACCCAAAGTAGCCTTCATCGCTCCGCGTGAAGGTAGCCGAGTGCGAGTCAAACATCGATTGGCAGCAGCAACGCCCACTCCCCATCGGCTGTCTTCACGCGGAGCGATGAAGGCTACTTTTTGAAGACCGAAATGCACGCTGCAAAACATGATTTTGGAAACTAGCAGCACGAACGAATGTTCGTCGATCAGTCGCGGCGCGACTGATCAGTCGTTGGTTTCATCATCCGCTTCGGGCACGGCGGGGACTTCGGCCGTCTTCATGAACTCGCGCAGCAGGACGGTCGCGTAGCTGCCGCTCGGGAGCGTGAAGCTGAACCGCAGTCCATCCGGTTCGGCTTCGACGGTCAGATTGCCGGGGCGGACGATGTAGGGACGGCGCGTTCCCGCCATGAGGTTCAAAAACTTGGTGAAGTGCTCGGGGAGCAGGCCGCTCATGGCGAGAAGCTGTTGCTCGCGATCGAACGGTTGACCGAAGGGATCGCGCATCTTGGGACCGAACATCGGGCCGGTGACGGCGGTTTCGCCCGCGTCGTAACGCGGCTGCTCGGCGGCGAGGTCTTCCGCGATGAACTTGCCTCCCGACGCGACGACTTCCATCACGTCGCCCACGAGTACACGGTTCAGCAAGCCATCCGTCAACCGCGCGGACAGAACGTGGTTGAAGAGATCGGACTGCACGGCCGAGAGCGACAAACGTCGCAAGAACCTGCGCTGCGGTTCGGGGATGTCTCGCGAACGCCGTCGTCCCGAAAGCAGGTCTAGCCCGAGTTGCAGTGTCTCGCCGTTATGGCCGAAGCGTTGCTGGCCGTAGTAATTCGGAAAGCCCGATTCACGGATGCGATCGGCTATTGGAGCGGCGAGAGCGGCCGCGTTTTCGACCACGTCTCGAATGAGGATTGAGAACAGGTTGCCGCGGAGATGTCCCGTCTTGAGTTTGTTGCCGTGACGAACGGCCTTCAAAACGCGGATCGACTCGGTGTTCAGCTGTTCGACTCCCTCTGCGAACTTCGCGGGAACCGAGACAAACTGGCGCGTCACCGCGCGGCGATCCTTCATTCCCGCGACACCGATGTCGCCGGGCGGACACTTCAAGGTTCGACCGACGTGTCGAACGAGATCGGCGGCGGCGACATCGCGCTTCTCGATCCACAGGAAGAGATGTTCGCCCGTGCCGACCGGTTCGTATGCGGGAATTTCCTCGACAAGGAAGTCTTCCGGGTTCTCCTTCCATTGACCGCCCACGCCGGGAAGTGCTGCGGTGAGGAAGGGAAGCTCACGTTGCGGTCGGAGTGCGGGCAATCCGGCGTCGGCCGGAGACTGGTCGAGGTCGTCGGTCATCAAGTGCTTTCTACGGTGTCGGTGTTTGTCGCGAATGAGTTCGCGGTGGTCTTCGCTGAGATGGTCGTCGTTAATTCGTCCTTGAGGTCTCGCGCGGCACTACCTACGCTGTTCCACCCAATACCAATCCGAAGCGTAAGCGAGAGCGATTAAAACACAGTCCTCGCTCACGCTTCGGATTGGTGTCGGGCAGTCGGTTTTGCGGCTGGAAAACAGTGAGAGCGGCGACCGGCGTTACCTTATGGCGGGATATTGCGGATGCGAATCGTAGCGGGCGAGTTGAAGCGACGAAAGCTGCTGGTCAATCCAGGCGCCACGACGCGACCGATCACGGATCGCGCGAAGGTGATGTTGTTCGATTACATCCGCGACTTCATGCCAGATCAGCGAGTGCTCGATGTCTTTTCCGGGACCGGCTCGCTCGGGTTTGAAGCACTCAGTCGTGGTGCGAAGAGCGTGGTCTTCTGCGAGCAGGATCATCGCGCTCACAGCCTGCTTGTACAAAACGCCACGCATTTGGGTGTCTCGGAACGAACACTGTGTTGGCGAACGAACTGCCTACGCTGCTCGTTCAAGGCGCAAGGGCAAGAGGCTTGGTATCCCTACGGCGTGATCTTTTTCGATCCCCCTTACGAGATGATCAAGGATCTCAAGGTTGGCTCGCCGCTGTTCAAGTCGCTCGCACGATTGACTCGCGATGAACTGTCGATCGCCAACACCCTGCTCGTGCTGAGGACTCCGACAGAGAGTCTGTTCCATGTTCCAGACGCTTGGCAAACCGAGCGCGTCATCACGATGGGAAGCATGGACATGCACCTGCTTCGCAAGCAGCACTCGTCCAGCCAAGAACCGCTCGACGATGAGGAACAACTCGTCGATTGAGAATTCGCCCATTGACGAACGAGCGGCACTCTTGGCACTTGCTGATTCCAACATCGCTAATCAGGGCTGTTTCGTAGCTGAAGGCTGACGCGAGATTTGGTGGGTGTTCTTTAGCCCGGAGGGCGGCTCCGGGCGGAAACAAGTATCACATCGGCTTTTCGACGCACATCGGGTCGGTCGGACGACACGAATTGCCATCGAAGTGTGTTCGGTTGCTGGCAACTGCCGTCGCGGTGATTATCATCCCGCCTCATCGCGATTCGGTTCGTGCTTTCTCAATGTGAACGAGACATCGAACCGACTCGCCTCGCCTCCCGTTTCACCACGAAAGTGAACCGCCGTGCCCGCCAAATGGATTGCGTGGTCTCAAGTTGGCAGCCTGATTCAAGCCGATGACGCCGTGCGCGTGGTCGAATTGATCGAGCGACTGGTTGCCGCAGCCGTCGATGCCACGTCCGCGAATGATTTTCTGCGACAACAGCTTGCCGAAGTGGCGGGTGAGTTGGGAGTGAGTGGCGCTGGTGCGATGGATCGTCGCCCGGAATGGACAGTCCTCGGTCAATCAGGCCGCTGGAGCGGGGCCGACGCGCCGAAACACGTCTTCGCAGATGTACTCGATAAGGACGCCGGGGTGATCGTGCCACTGGAAGGATCGGCGGGAGTCTCAATGGCCGCCGTACCGATGCGGGCGCGATCGTTAACCGGTGCCGTGCTGACTTTCACGGCCCGCAATCTTCCCGACGATGTGCTGCCGCTGGCCATGCTGATTGGCAAGGCGACGGGAGCTTGCCTTGATGTAATCGCGGATCGAAACAGTTCGTCGCAGCAGATCGACCGCCTGCGCAGCATCCTCAAAATCTCGCGCACGCTTTCGACCGTCAAAGAAACGGAACCGCTGCTCGAACTGATCGCGCGCGAGGCCGTGCGGCTCTTGGACTGTGATCGTGCCAGCATCTTTCTGTGGGATCGCGAACACCAGGAAGTCATCGCCTGCCCGGCACTCGGCGTCGAAGGGAATTCACTACGACTTCCGGACAAGACCGGCATTGTGGGGGAAGTGATTCACACTGCGAAGACGCTGCGGATCGACGACGCTTATCAGGACTCACGCTTCAGTAAGAAGGTCGATCTGGCGAGCGGCTACAAGACTCGAAATTTGTTGTGCGCGCCGCTCTTCGATGGCGAACACAAGTTGCTCGGCGCGTTCGAGGTCATCAACAAGAACTCGGGAGCCTTCGCGGACGGAGACGAAGCGACGCTGCAAGACCTCGCGATTCAAGTTGGGATCGCGCTGCAGAACACGCGCGAGCGCGAGTCCTTACTCAGGTCTCATCGCCAACTGACTGAGCAGGTGACGAAAGGGGTGTCGCTCATCGGGGAAAGCCCGGCGATGCAGGCGATGCGCAGCACGATCAGCCGGCTGGCGGTCACGGACTTGCCGGTCTTGATCCTCGGGGAAAGCGGGACGGGAAAAGAAGTCGTCGCTCAATCACTGCATTACCAAGGGCCACGCGCGCAACGCCCGTTCGTCGCGGTCAACTGTGCCGCACTGACCGAGACGCTGCTGGAAAGCGAGCTGTTCGGTCACGAGAAGGGGGCGTTCACGGATGCCCGCGAGATGCACCGCGGCAAATTTGAATTGGCCGAGGGTGGGACGATCTTTCTCGATGAGATCGGTGACATGAGTCCCGGCGGGCAGGCCAAATTACTGCGAGTTCTCGAACAAAAGGTCATCACGCGCGTGGGTGGCTCGCAGTCGATCCCGATCAATGCGCGCGTCATCGCCGCGACGAACGCACATCTGGCCGAAGCCGTGCGCGCGAAGAAATTTCGCGAGGACCTGTACTTCCGGCTGAACGTCGTCACGCTTGAATTGCCTCCCCTGCGAGACCGCCCTGACGATGTCCTGCCGTTGGCCGAACATTTTTTGAATGGCTTCGCCGTTCAAGCCCGTCGCCCCAAGCTTCAGTTGTCGGCCGAAGCCCGCAAGCGGATGCAAACCCACACTTGGCCCGGCAACGTGAGAGAACTTCGCAACCTGATGGAACGCGTCGCGTTCCTAGCCCCCGGTGAGAAGGTCGAGGCGGATGACTTGGCCTTCATTCTCAGCCCCGACCAAAACCGGATGCAGGAGCCGTCGCTCGATGTGGGACTCGGAGAAGCGACTGTCGTGTTTCAACAGGACTTCATCCGTCGGGCAATCAAGCGTGTCCGCAACAACATGAGCGAAGCGGCTCGATTGTTGGGGCTACACCGCTCGAACCTCTATCGCAAGATGAGGCAACTCGGCATGAGCGAAGCCTCCGGCCGCGATGACGAGGGACTCGATGACTCCGAGGATGCGGCGGCGACGGCAGGCCAATAGAGGCTATCTGTGGTGCTGCCGGATTCGTGGAGAGTTCGACCGCGAGTTGCCGAAACCAACTGTCTGTATTTTCGCGATGCTCACTGCTCAGAGAGCATGACGGGCATTCTTTGGCCACGGAGAGAACGGCCTGTCGGCGATTCATTCTTGCCGGATCGAACTCGCTGATGTCCCGTGTTTCAAGGGAAATGACGCAAACGTGCGAGTACTTCGTCAGCGAAGTTCGTCGAGGGGTCGTTCCTTGACGGTCCTTGGTCAGGGGCTAGAATCGGGCAGAACTTGCCGAAGCTGCTGGCTGTAGCAACGAGTCCGGGCGATGAAATGTCAACCCCCTCCCGTGACCGTGTTCCGTCGGTGCCTCTCTCGGTTTGCAGTTCCCGCTCACGGCCATCTTGTTGGTCGGGCGTGTTGGCCACAGGTCATGACGGCAACTGAGAGGTCTCGCCCGTGGATGGAAACTCTTCCGCCGAGTTCAAAGAGCTGGTTCGGTCGCGCACAGATATCGTGCAGTTGATCGGCGAATCAGTCTCGCTCCAGCCTCAACAGGGTGGCCGTGTCTTCAAAGGACTCTGCCCTTTTCACGACGATCACAACCCGTCTTTCACGGTGAACCCCGAACGGCAGTCTTACAAATGCTGGGTCTGCAACGAGGGTGGCGACTGCTTCTCATTCGTGATGAAGCACGACACCCTCGGGTTTCCCGAGACGTTGGAGTTTCTCGCCCGTCGCGCCCACCTGGAGATGCCCGCGAAGTTGCGTCGCGGGCCAGCCGAGTCGTCGCACAAGCCGCAGTTGTATGACGTGCTGATGTGGGCACAGGACGAGTTCCACAACTACCTGAACTCGTCAGCAGCCGGAGAACGGGCTCGAAACTATCTCCGCGAGAGAGGATTTACACAGGCGACGATTTCCCGTTGTAAGTTTGGGTATTCGCCAGACGATTGGGAGTGGCTCATCCGTCGAGCGAAAGGGCGGTTCGATGTGGAGCTGCTGTTCGATGCCCGACTGGTCTCGAAGAGATCCGAAGGTGGCGGTTGTTTCGATTTTTTCCGTGATCGCGTGTTGTTTCCAATTCACGACGAAAGAAGCCGTGTTGTGGCGTTTGGTGGACGCATCCTCCCGGACAACAAGTACGAGAACGCTCAGAAATATCTGAACAGCGTTGACAGCGCCATCTTCCATAAGAGTCGGCTTTGCTTTGGATTGGCTTGGGCGCGCGAGGCAATTAAGAAGAGCAAGACCGTGCTGGTCACTGAGGGGTACACCGATTGCTTGAAGGTGCAGCAGGCCGGATTGATGAACGCCGTGGCAACGCTGGGAACGGCTCTCACCGATTCGCACGTCACGCTACTCAAACGACTCGCCGGCAAAGTGGTCTTGGTTTACGACGGAGACAAGGCGGGGAAGGACGCGGCAGAACGATCACTCTCAAAATTCTTGGCTCAAGATGTTGATTTGCGAATCCTGACATTACCGGGTGACTTGGACCCGGATGAGTTTGTGACGGCTCACGGAGCGAAGGCGTTGGAGAAGCTGATTGACTCGGCTCCGGAAGTGGCGGAATACGAGTTGCGAGTGTTAATCGGAAGGCATGGAACGGAGACGATCGATGCTCGGATGCGGATTCTGGATGGGATGCTGCAACTGTTGATCATGTCGCCGGGGATCGTGGGAACGGTTAAGGAAGATATGCTGATTGGCCGTCTGCCGCAGCGCCTCGGGTTGTCCGAGTCAGACGTGCGGAGACGGTTGAAGGAGATGCGCGGCGAGCATCAAAACAGGCTGATTCGCACGACAGAGCGGAGAGTTTCCGCAACCGAACCAACCGGTGAGTCCCCGCAACACCGCTGGAGACCGGCGATCCTTTCACTCCAGCAAACTCAAAGCAAAGACGATCTGCTGGAGTGCGAATTACTCCAGCTCCTCTTCACTTCGCCGGATATAGTTGACGCGGTTCGGCGAGAGATTGGCACGGATGATTTTAAGAACGAAGTCCTGCAGGAACTGTTGACCGTCTGCTTTGATTTGAGCGATGACGGTCAGTTGCCCAGCTTCGACAAAGTGCTGACTCGACTGGAGTGCCCCGACTTGAAGGGCTTGATCGTTTGGATCGACGAACAGGCTCGCGAACGGGAGATCGCGATCAGGCTGGCACAGGATGCCGCCCGGGAGGGAGACGATTCCTTCAATGGACTGCTGCGGCAAGTGTTGGATGGTTTGAAGTGGCGTCGAACACAAGACAGTCATCGTGCAGCTCAAGGTCGGCTGATTGAACGGCCGCGTGAGTCTGCGAGTCTGACACAGGAAACACTCGATTTGCTCAAACAAGCCTCCCAATTTCACCAGCGGCGTTCATCAAGAAAGGTTTGAGGCGGTTTGGCCCGACCTTCGCAATAGAAACGCTACGGAAGGAATGGCGGCGTGTCGCAAGACGAGATGTGACTCAGGCAGGATGGCTTCAAACCGAATTGGCTCAGAACAAAATCAGGTCCGAGCGTTGAGCTTCGGACACTCACTACAGATGCAATCAACGAGTTGAATCAGTTTTTTGGAGGAGTTTCAGGTGTACCGACTCGACCAAGGTTTGAACCAACTGATTGAAACCGGCAAACAACAGGGCTTCCTGACGTTCACTCAAGTGAATGACTATTTGCCCGATGAAGCGGTCAATCCCGAGAAGCTGGACAACCTCTTGGAGTCGATGGACGAACTCGGCATCGAGATCGTTCCCGACTCCAAGTTGCCCATCAATTTGGATGACCTGCGCAAGCGTCCGTTGAAACTCAAAGTGACCAAGCCCAAAGAACCGGGCGAAGAAAAGTCACGCAAGATCGACGATCCCGTCCGGATGTATCTGACCCAGATGGGTGAGATTCCACTGCTGACGCGCGAACAAGAGATTTCGCTCGCCAAGAAGATTGAAGTGACGCGGAAGCGGTTCCGTCGGCACTTGCTGGAGAGTGAATACGCGCTGAAGTTGTCGATCGACATTCTCACGAAGGTGCATCGCAGCGAACTGCCCTTCGACCGGACGATCAAAGTGTCGGTGACCGAGGGACTGGAAAAGAACCAGATTCTGGGGCGGATGCCTCACAATTTGAAGACGCTGGAAAACTTGCGGAGCAGGAGTTCCCTCGACTTTGAAGTTTGCCTCAACCCGGAGAGTTCCACTGCGGAAATCGCCGCCGCGCGACTGTCGCTGACACAGCGCCGTCGCAAGATGGTCACGTTGCTGGAAGAACTCAGTCTGCGTACGCAACGTTTGCAGCCAACCATGCGCCGCATGGAACAGCTTGCCCGCCGCATGACGGAGCTTCAGCGACAGGTCGATGGCCTGAAGCACTTGAAGTCGGCAAAGGACGAACGGGCCAATCTGCAGAAGGAACTTCGCGATCTGATGCTGATGACGCTGGAGGATCCGAAGAGCCTCAGCAGACGGATCGAAGAAATTCACGAACGCTTTGCCGCCTACGAACAGGCGATGCGTGAGTTGTCCGGCGGGAATCTGCGGCTGGTGGTTTCGATCGCGAAGAAGTACCGCAACCGCGGGCTGAGCTTCCTTGACCTCATCCAAGAGGGAAACACCGGCTTGATGCGAGCCGTCGATAAGTACGAGTATCGACGCGGCTACAAGTTCTCGACGTATGCCACATGGTGGATTCGGCAGGCCATCACGCGAGCCATCGCCGATCAGGCCCGCACGATCCGCATCCCAGTTCACATGATCGAAACGATGTCGAAGTTGCGCAAGGTCAGCAAGAAGCTGTTGCAAGACAAGGGACGCGAACCGACCATCGAAGAAACTGCAGAAGCTGCGGGAGTGAGCCTCGAAGAGACGCGGCGCGTCTTGAAGATTTCTCGACACCCGATCAGTCTTGATCGGCCCGTCGGGGAGAGTGAAGACAGCTTCTTCGGCGACTTCATCGAAGACGAATCGACCGAAAGTCCCGTCAATTCTGCGACGCAAGAGATGCTGAAGGACAAGATCGATGTGGTCCTGAAGACGCTGACTTATCGTGAGCGTGAGATCATCAAACTGCGGTACGGTCTCGGCGACGGCTACACCTACACGCTCGAAGAAGTCGGCCGTATTTTCAAGGTGACTCGGGAACGCGTGCGACAGATTGAAGCGAAGGCCGTTCGGAAGTTGCAGCACCCGGTGCGCAGCAAGCAACTGAAGGGGTTCTTGGACACGCTCGCGACGGCGGCGGCTCCCGCCAACTGATTTTGCTGATGCGAGGCCTGTTACTGCTTGGACTCAAAAGGACGCGAGTCGGTCGAAAGACCGGCTCGCGTTTTCTTGTTATAGTCCGGCCAGCACTTGGACAGACTCACCTCCGTGGAGCGAATGGATGACGCCGATCAATACCGGGCTGAAGGCAATTCACGATTTGCGAGAGCAGCTTGAGGCGCGGACCCGACAACTCAAGGATGGTCCACTTCAGATCGCCTCCCGACAGACGACGATCAACACGAAGCGGGCGGCATTTGAAGCTCAGAGATTGAAGCTCAAGCAATTGAAAGTTACTTCAGAACAGAAGAGCCTCCAACTGAAGTCCAACGAAGATCGCATCCGCGATCTCGAATCGAAACTGCACGCGGTCTCATCCAACCGCGAGTACGACGCGCTCCGAACTCAGATCGCGGCAGACAAGATGGCCAACAGCGTCCTCGAAGACGAAATCATCGAAACCTTGGAACGGGTCGATGAGCTGTTTGCCGATGTGACCGAAACCGAAGCCGGGATCGTGCGCATCGAAGCAGAACTCAAGACGTTCTCCGCCACAGTCCAGGAGAAAGAGGCGGGCCTGCGGCAGGAGATCGAAGAGCTGACGGTGAAGGTGAGCGACGTAGAGTCGGTCCTGCCTCCTGACGTGATTCCGGTTTATCAGCGACTGGTTGCCGCTTACGGAGCAAAGGCATTGGCACCGGTGAAGGAACGGTCCTGCGGTTCCTGTTACATCGGCCTGACATCTCAAGTCATGGTCGAACTCAAGAGCGGCAAGATCAAGTTTTGCACCTGTGGCCGACTGATGTACTTCGTTGGCTGAGCCTGTTTTCCCAGTGAGTGCCACACCTCGAGCCAGTTCGGCACTTGTTCCCTCGTGATGATGCCCGTTTGCCACACCCGCTTTCGGCGTGTGGCTTTTCTTCAACAGGGATCCGATTGCTGCCCTGCGGACTTCGGCACGAATGCCCTGTTTCCACAGTGGTTATGTCGATCTTGGGACCGTTTGCGGTTCCGGCCCGGTGTTTGCTTTCCGAGATGCATCAGAGCGAAGTCACCGTGAACTTCGCCAGATGAGCATGAATCGGATGAGGGACACTCGGCATGACACTCGGCATGACACTCGGCATGACGCAACAGCGCCACTTCAAACGGATGCTGATCAACGTTCAAGATGGCATCCATCATCTTCATATTGGCGAGATGGAAATCTGGGACGGTGCCGACTTGGCGCTCCTGCGCGAGGGGCTGTTCAAGCTGATCGAGCACGAGCGTTGTCGATCAATCTCCATCGACATGCGTTACGTGAAGTACATCCCCAGCGGCTTCTTCGGAATGCTGGTCGATTGGCAGGAGAAGCGAGGCGTCTGTTTCGCCATGACAACCCCGCAGCCCAATGTTCAGCGGATGCTCTGGTTCCGCCGCTTCTTTCAAATGGGCCTCGACGGGCTGTACGAACTCAAGACCGAGCCACAAGACGCCATGGTCGCTCCGAACCACGGCACCGCCGATTGCCTGACAGAGACAGCCGCGATCTGAGGCGAGCGGCGGGAAACAGCTTACCCCAAAGCAGACGAGTCACTCCGTGACTCGATGATTCCGATCACGGAGTGACCGGACTACTTTCTTCTGCCGGTCGCCTGACCGCTCGTCGAAAAAGCCGTACCACAGCCGGCCCGCCTGTTCTACGTTTTTCAACAGCCGGCTCAACGCCGAACTACTGTTTATTGCCAGCGTCACCCGTCTTCTTAGCGAGCGGCGTCCAGCGTTTGATGCGGACGGCATTGGCTTCGCGGTACGGGTCTTCGGCGACGGTTCGCTCGATGGCCGCGACCGCTTCTGAAAACTTACCCTGGCGGACGTGGCACTCGGCGAGCAGTGACCGCGCGGCGAACGTCCAACGGCCTTTGCGATCGAATCGCTTCACGTAGCCCGCCAGTTGCTCGATAGCAGCTTCATACTCTTCTGCCTCGAACTTACTGAGGCCGCTCCAGTAGATGGCATCCTCCGCCGCGAGGCGGTGCAGTTGAACAATCTCCGTAAATTGGCTCGGCTCGATTTCCAGATGGCGGATGGACAGGTAACGCTGCGTCGCGTCCTCGAACTTGCCCAGCAGTTGATCGGTACGAATCTTGAGCATCTTTCGTTCGGCAACGGCTCCGACCGCATTGCCGGTCTTGGGGTCCACGTTCGCTGCGATCGGTGCGCTGAAGCTGAGTAGTAGCTGCTGCATCTGCTGCATCGTTGCTTGATTGGCTGTGCGTGCCGTCGCGAGTTGGCGAGCGGGGTACGGCCAAAGCAGGAGGTTCTCGGCCTTGAGGTCTTGGCAGGCCGCTTGGATGCGCTTGATCAAACCTGTCCGGCCGAGGTCATCTGACGGCGGATCAAACAGGACGCAGGCGGACTCCGCTGGCAGTACCTGTTCCAATCGGTTCATCCGACGCCCCCAGAAGTCCGGTTCCGCGATCGGCATGACGCGAGCCACTTTGAGTGACTCCGCGTCAATGCGGTAAGGCTGGTCGGCACGAGCGGCCAGTTGTTGCAACCATTCGGGGTGAGCGGGAAGTTCCAACAAGGTTGCGGGCGCGAAGCTTGTCGCAGAAATCTCGACGGAAGAAGGTATGGCAAGGCCGAGCTTCGCATCGAACAGGTGAATGCGATCGTTCAGGACCGCGCCAAACAGCCACTCATCATCATCGGCTTTCGCAGCATCGCCCGGTCGAACGATGACACTGTCGATTCGCAGCTGCTTCAGGATGGAGGCACAGACCCAAGCTCGGTCCTCCGGTGTCCCACGCCCGGTCATCAGGATCAGGTACGTGGAGATCGGAAGTTCGGGGTCGTCGTCGCCGCGCAGCGCGATGTTGCGAACGACGAATTGGAAGACCTCTTGAACTCGTTGCAGTTCGTCATTGCTGCGAGCCGCGAGATAGGTCGCGATGCTATGCGTCAACTGGCAATCGCGGATGTGGACCGCGTCTTGTTCATCGAACTTGTCGGTCGTCAGCCGTTTCGCCACTTCGGCGCTTGCCCAGCCTGTCGGAGGCGCGGGGGTCTCTGATTCAACGGCGTCGCCGCCCAACTTGGCGTCACCGAGCATTCCCCGCCACGAATTGAGCAGGCTCACGGGCTTGTCCGGAGCGGCGGCGATGCTGAAGTTTTCCGGCCGCAGTTGATGGATGGCGCTCTTGAGCAAGTCTTCTGCGGAAGCGGTCTTGTTGGTGGCTTTGCCCGATGACACGACCGCTTTCCGCGGGCACCCGGTGGCGGTCGCCAACATCACGAGACTTGCGATCAAGACAGAAGCACGTCGAACATTCATGACGGAGAATTCTCTTGGAAAGGTTTTCAGACGGATGTTGTGGGCGATCTGAACGGGACGAGCGTGGTCTTCAGTAGAGCAGTGTTCTCAAAGGGCCATCTACGCCGAAGCGAGGCAACTCGTTGAGCGTTTTCTGGCATTGCTGGAAACCCGCTTGTACCTCACGCGGCACTAAGTGAGACGTTCCGAGCGGGGCGGCGTAAGCCCTCGCGGGAAGAACCGGGGGGCTTACGCCGCCCCGCTCAGATGTCTGATCACGGCCCACACGATCAAATGAAGCGTTCCGATTGAAATGCGGATTACACAATGCCAGAGTCTCAATCCGCGAACTCCAGTGCCAGCGCTCGCAGCCTTACCAACTGTTCAATCAGTCGCGGCAGCTCATGCAACGGGACCATGTTGGGGCCGTCGCTGAGAGCTTGATCGGGGTTCGGATGTGTCTCAAAAAAGATGCCGTCGCAGCCGGAAGCGACGGCCGCGCGCGAGAGGAACGGAACCAGTTCGCGCCGTCCGCCGGTGGTCGCTCCGCCGGGGAGTTGCACGCTGTGCGTCGCGTCGAAGATCACGGGACCGCCAAACGACTGCATCACGGGGATACAGCGCAGGTCGTTCACGAGTCGTCCGTAGCCGAACATCGTGCCGCGCTCGGTCAGCAGGACATTGGGATTACCAAATGCCTCACACTTTTTGACGACGTGGACCATGTCTTCGGGAGCGACGAACTGCGGCTTCTTGACGTTGATCGTTCCGCCATGCTTGGCCGTCGCGGCGGCGACCGCTTCTACGAGATCCGTCTGTCGGGCGAGGAACGCGGGAATTTGAACGATCTGGCACACTGCGGCCGCTGGTTCCGCTTGGCTTGGCTCGTGGACATCGGTCAGCAATGGCAGGCCGGTGGTCTCGCGGACCTTGGCCAGAATTTCCAAACCTCGTTCGAGACCGGGGCCTCGAAAACTGTCCACGCTCGTTCGGTTGGCTTTGTCGAAGCTCGACTTGAAGACGATCTGCACGTTCTGCGACGACGCGAGGTCTGCCAATCGCTTCGCGACCTCCAACACCAACTCTTCACTTTCGATGACGCACGGGCCAGCGATGAACAGCAGCGGCTCGCGTCGTCCACAACGCCAGCGTCCAATCGAAATCGGGTTGTTCGGCAAGGTCGATCCTTTCTCACAAATCACGTCCATTCGGGGGCGGCATCCTATCCGCAGTCGCAACGCCCTGCGACTGTTGTCGCGTTCAAGAGTAGAACACTTCAAGGCTCCCGAGCAGTTCGTGAACCGGGGTTGAGCGAACTTGGCAACGCTTGTAAGGTTTGCAACCCCTCGAATATCCGAGGGCTTTCTTCGAGCCACGACAAGGATGTCGAGTGTTCCTGACGCGATCCATTCGCCGCAAGCTGGTCATTGGACTGGGGCTCGTCCTGTTGATGCTGGTGTTGCTCGGCGTCGCAGGCTTCTCGGGTTTGTGGTCTTACCGCAACGTCGTGAAGGATCTGCAAGCTCAGTTGGACAACGAGCCGAACCGTTCTGAGCTGGCCATGGCACTCGCCGCTCTGATCGAACCCTTGATGCTGATCGAGCGGCCGACAGAGCCATTGGGGCCGAGAGTTCACAAGCGGCAGGAACTGGAGTTCCACTCGGCGTTGTGGACGGAACGGTTTGACCAAGCGGTTCACGAGTTGCGTGAGTATCGTCGCCGCATTCCGCTTCCCTCGACGCTGGCGGGACCGCGCGTCGGGATCAGCCACATCAAGTTGGACGAAATCCAACAAACGCTCGGATTGTTAGAGCGCGGGACGCGGCAACTCAACAACACTCAGGATCGTGAACCGATCCTGAACGCGATGTTGCGCGATGTCGCTCGCTTGCAGATCATCGTGCAAGAATTGCCCAACTCCGAGCGCGGTTTCCACACGACATTGCGGGAGGCGCACGATGCTTACAAATGGCGGCTGTGGTTGATTGGCGGTTGCCTCGTACTCGTGCTGCCGCTCCTCGCGTCGCTGTATTGGTGCGGTTACGTCTGGATTTTCGTGCGAGTCAAAAAACTGCACGACGCGGCGTTGCGAGTGGCCAACGGAGACTATCGTCACCGCCTGACACTGCCCGGTCGCGACGAGATGGTCGATCTGGCGGACAGCTTCAATCGAATGATCGACCGCTTTCAGCGCGACAAGTCGGAGTCCGATCGCGAGGCCCAATGTCGCGGCGAACAGATCGTGCGGAACAAGCATCTCGTGGACCTCGGTCAGATGGCGTCGGGAATCGCACACGAAATCAACAACCCGCTGAACTCGATCCTGTTGGCATCCGATTCACTGTTGCAGCGACTAATCGAATCGGATGGCCAGTTCGGACGAGACGCCGCCGACCGCGAACTGCTGCGCGCGTACTTGCCGATGATCGCGCAGGCGGCCGACCGGTGTCAGGCCATCACACATCGCACGCTCGACATCGCACGCGGCAACAACGGTCCGCATGTCCGCTATGACCTGACCAAGATCGTGGTCGAAGTTCTCGACCGCCTGCGTCACGTCAAAGGCCACGATCACATCACGATTGAGTTCGACCGCTCCAAGCCGCACTCGGCCGACGTCAATCCGGGTGAGCTGGTTCAGGTCGTGCAGAACCTTGTGATGAATGCCCTCGAAGCGATGGAAGGACAAGACTCGGGAACTGTTTCCATTGCGCTCGATGAGTCCGTGGACGAAGTCATTCTGAGCGTGAAGGACTCGGGTTGCGGAATGACTCCGCACGTCCTGTCACACCTCTACAAACCGTTTTTCACCGAGCGTGCTTCGGGCAAAGGAACGGGACTCGGCCTGTCGATCGTCGATCGGATCGTGGGTGAGCACGGCGGTCGCATTGAAGCGCTCAGCGACGGTCCCGGCGAAGGAAGCACGTTCCGAATTCACATTCCCCGAAGAGCGCAGGAGTCGGCGGTGGCAGCCTGACGCGGCCCCATCAACAATGGCCGAAGACCTCGCCACCAAATCACGTTGCTCCACTTTTCTTCTTCTGATATCACCCGCCCCCCGTTGAACTGCCAATCGGCAAACACCGCCATCCGACATGGGTCGGCTCGCTGACAAGGATGTCACGAGTAGGGCAAGGAGATCGCCCGTTGACTGCTGCCGCGACAAACAAACTGCGAGTCCTGTTCGTCGATGACGAGCAAACGATTCGCGACGTGATGAAGATCGAACTGCCACGCATGGGCCACGACTTGGTGCTGTGCGAGGACGGCCATGCCGCATTGAAGGCGCTCGAACTTCAAACCTTCGATGCTGCCATCGTCGATCTGCGCATGCCCGGCCTCAGCGGCTGGGACGTGATCCAACACATCAAGAAGGTTTCGCCCGAGACCGAAGTCATCATCAGCACGGCGCACGGCGACGTGGACGCCGCGATCCAAGCCGTCCGCGCGGGGGCCTACGATTTCCTCCGCAAGCCGTGCAAGCTGATCGACATCAGTGCTTCGCTGAAACGAGTCGCCGACAAGCGGATGTTGACGAACAAAACGATCGCTCTCGAATCGAGACTCAAAGCGGTCGAAGGCTCACCCGATTTGGTCGGTCGCACGCCCGAGATGCTGCGCGTCAAGAAGCTGTGCGAGAAGATTGCTCCGACCGATTCGAGTGTCCTCATTCTCGGTGAGACCGGCACGGGAAAGGAACTCGTCGCCCGCCGCATTCACGATCTCAGCAACCGCTCGAAGATGCCGTTCGTCGCCGTGAATTGCGGCGCGCTGCCCGAGAATCTCGTCGAGAGCGAACTGTTTGGACATCGCAAAGGTGCGTTCACTGGAGCCGACACGCCTCGCAAAGGACTGCTCGAAGTCGCCAACGGTGGGACGCTGTTCCTTGATGAATTGGGTGAACTCGACAAATCGATGCAGGTCAAACTGCTGCGATTCTTGGAGTCGGGCGAGGTCCGGCGCGTCGGTGAGAACGAAGCTTTTCACGTCGATGTCCGCGTCGTCTGCGCAACAAACTGTGATCTCCAGCACATGGTCGTCAATGGCTCGTTCCGCGAAGACCTGTTCTTCCGAGTCAACACGTTTGAGATCACGCTGCCACCGCTGCGCGAACGCAAGGATGACATCCCCGAACTCGCACGGACACTGATCGCCCGGCATCTCAAGCGGCACGATGTCCCAGAAAACGTGCTGTCTCCCGAAACGATCCAAGTCCTTAAGTTGCACGATTGGTCGGGCAACGTGCGGGAACTGGCCAACGCCCTAGAACACGCAGTGATCATGTCCGACGGCGGCGTCGTGCAACCGGAAGACTTGCCAGCGGGTGTCCTGCGCCACGCGGCGACGGCGGGCCTGATTAAGCCCGCGACCGTCGAACTCCCTTCGGCACACCCGAAGACACTGCGCGAGATCGAAATGGACGTGATCTATCGCGTGCTGGACAAGCATCAAGGCGACAAACCCAAAGCCGCCATCGAACTCGGCATTGCGTTGAAGACGCTCTACAACAAACTCAACGGCGACCAGACGAAGGCCGCCGGTTGAGAGAGTGTCTGTAGGGTGCGTGGAGTCTTCGGAACGCACCGTCGTCGGAAACGTGATCTTGAGCCGGTGCGTTCCGAAGACTCCACGCACCCTACACGCTGAGGCGCGACATGCGCAAGCGAACCACCATGCTCACTTCACTTCACGGATGCGGATGTTCTTGAACTCCGTCCACATCGGCTTGCCCGCGTGGAGTTGCAACGCGAGGACTCCTTCCTTCAGTGCCAACTCGGGATGGTTGTCGGTGAAGTCGAGGATCAGCACGTTGTTGAGATAGTGCTCAATGTGGTTTCCCTTCGCGAGGATGACCACGTCGTTCCAGTCGTCCAGCTTAAACAGCTTCTCGAACGCGGCGGCATCGACGAGGTCTGACTTCACGACCTTCTTGCCATCGGTCTCCCACGTTGCCTGTTCTCCAGCAAGACAGATTCGGCTTCGCTTGCCACCCTCGTCGTAGATGAAACCGGAGACGTTTGGAAACTTGTTTTCGTTCCGCAGCTCGTGCTGATACCCGCGCACGACCCATGCGTTGCCTACTTTTCCATCGGTGATGTGCTTTGAGCGGTATTGAATCCCCGAGTTGTTCGTCGCGTTGCAGCGGAACGACAACCGCAATTCAAAATCTTTCGTCGAGCCGTCCTTCCAAATGATGAACGTGTTCCCTTTGGCCGGATTCTCGGCAGTGGTCTCACCGTGAATCACGCCGTCCTTGACGCTCCACAGTTTGGGATCGCCATCCCAACCGGCGAGGTCTTTCCCGTTGAAGAGCATCTTCATTCCAGCCACTTCGGCGGGAGCCTCGGCCCCTATCGCACCGACGGACATCGCACCCACAGCCACCAAACAAACCGTCATCCGGACCACATCGCGAAGCATGTTGTTCTCCAAGGAAAGTGAACCGACCACGTCGTTGTTATACCGCACGCGATTGAAGCTGACACCAACCCGAAGCGTAAGCGAGGAGGCAACGCCAGTCCTCGCTCACGCTTCGGGTTGGTGTGAAATGTGCCATCCTCACCCATCAGGACCGACGCAACATTAACGGCCCCATCGTGGCGATGCGGCCAGCATCCGAGCCGACGCTGGCAGTGTCGGCCACGACAGTGATTGCTTCGCTGATCCTTATTACTTCCCTGATCCTTAGAGGTCACTCGCCGCCGAATGTGACCGAGGTCAAGGATCAGCACGATTGTTGCGTGATTACCGAAACGCCTCATCGGGGATCCCGGCCGTCGTGCAGTGTTTGGCGGCGAGCGAACCGCGCGACCAGAGCGTCCGTTCGACGAGGACTCGCAACAGCGTTTCCAAACTCGCCTGAGCATCGCGGCTCTCCAGCAAGCCAATCGCCCGCGCGATCGCTTCCAGCGTACACAGGTTCCGCGAGTCGCGTTGAGTTCTTAAGCGGTACTCGGAAGGTGGCCCCGCTGGAAGTCTCACATGCGGGATGCCAACGAGTCCCGGTTCGCGCCGCACGAACTTCGTGGTCTGACGCCAGTTCGCATCCGGCACGATCAGGTTCACCGGTCCCGTCAGTTGCGAGATGAAATCGTTCGTCAGCTCGACCGAGTGCGGGCTGGGATAGAGCAGCAGGGACTCTCGCCCCTCTTCAACCAAACCCGCAGCCGACATCCGCTCGTCGCGTCGGCCATGAATGCGCAACTCACTGTTCGTCAGCGCCTTCACCGCCAGCCGCGCGGTGTTGGTTGTCAGCACTTCCTCGCAGGTGTGCATCAACACGATCACGCGAGTTTGCAGAGCCAGCTTTGGAATCAGTTCGCAAAAACACAGCACCCGCCGAATCTCACACCCCGGACAACGATGAGCGGACAAAAACGAACGCAACGGCGGACCTCACACGAAACAACTTCATTCTCAATGACAATGACACTGCCGCGTGAACAATGAACAGAGCTTCGCCGAGTCGCAAGCCTCGTCGCGCTTGCCGCAGGGCCATCGCCTTTTTCAAGATTGGGTGGGACCAGCTCGCTTCGAGCGCCAGCCCACCCTCGGGAATCGTCGAGAAATCATGGTGGGCCGGCGCGGCGAAGCGTCACTGGTCCCACCCGACTGCTTGCACCGCCCCAACAAGGCAATGGCCCTACGCTCGCCGTGAGACAAAGCGACCGTCCTGAGAGGACAGTCCGCGCCGGTGGATTTGATTCAACCGGCTCACGAGTCGCGTCCGATACATCGGGTGCAAGCCGCACGGAAGTCTCGGCTTGCCAACGGGTTCCATGTCACGACGCCCCGCAGGTGTTACCCAGTCGGAAAAGTCGCCCTCGACTTTGACGACTAAGCAGACCTTGTGGAGCGTCGGTGTCACTGCGAGCGGACTGCCTGTCGTCTCGACTAGTGAACGTGGAATGGTTCGGACTCACTGAGGAACAGGATGCCTCATCATGTTGACGAAGAAAATTTCGCTGGGGTTGGCCGTGATCGTGGCGCTCGTCAGTTGGCAACAGCCGACTGAGGCTCAGGTGGTCCCCGGAACGGGCCAGCGGATCGTCGAGGTCGGCGATGACTTCGAAGATGCCAACTGGTCCTTCACGCTGAACCTGCCCAAGGCCAGCACGAACATCGACAAAGTCGATCGCCAGCCAGCAGGCTTCTCGAACAACAGCATGTGGTTCGAGAGCGGCTTCCGCGGCACACCGGACTTCGTGAAGCGCGTCGAGACGCCACCGGGTGGACTCCCCGGCAGCACCGGTGCGTTGGCGATGCAGACGCTCTACTCGGGCATCCCCGGTCGCTTGTCGAACACGTTTCAACAAGATGACCTGATTGCCAACGTCCACCAGAAGCTGGGCTACATGCTTCCCGCATCGTGGACCCCCAGTTATGTGGTGCGAGTCTACATCCCTCCGTTTGAAACTTGGGAACAGCGCAGCGGCAGCTCATTCGGTTTCCGAGCCGACTGTCAGACGATGATCAACAAGCCGACCAAGACGGGCAAGTTCTTTCGTACCGGAGGCACGACCCGGGAGATGGAGCAGTACTGGCCCGGCTTCTTCATCCAGTTCAACGCCAAAAATCATCCGCAGCATCCGGGCAAAAACACGGCGTCACTGCTGATTCGCTCGGGTGAGCGAGGCCAAGACATTCCCGGCCCGGTCATTTTGAATGAAGGCTGGTGGACGCTCGGTATGACGATCACGCCCGACGGCAAGGTTCACTACTACGGCCACGAAGGTGTGGCCAACCTCACGGCGAAGGACCACCTCTACTCGAACTTCCCGTACGGCTACACCTGCCTGCAAACGAGTACGTATTTCTTCAACGTGGTGAATCAGGACGATGGCCGGTCGTGGTCCACGCGCTGGATCGTGGATGACCCGAAGGTCTACGTCGCGACCGGGGCGTATGTTCCAAAGCAGGTTCCGCAAACGGCGTTGCTCCCCGCTCAACCCATCTCGCAAACGAAACCGATCTCCGTAATTCCCGCAGTTCAACTGCCGCTACCCGCTGCCCCGCCGTCGGTCAGCAATGGGCTTCCGGCACTGGCTCCCACGGTGCAACCCGCCATCCCCGCATTACAGGCAACCCCGTCCAGTGTGACACCGTTGCCGATGCCCACGCAGGCTCCGACGATCCAGACAACTCCCGCCTTGCAAACGCCACCTGTCTTGCAACCCACGACTCCCAGCACCCCGGCGTCAACAGCACCGAAGTCCGCTCTGGATTCACTGACCCCGTTGTTGAATGTTCTTCCACAACAACCCAAGAAACCCGCCGCCGCGTCCGTATCCTCTTTGCCACCGCTCCTGAAACAACCGTCGGTGATTGTTCCGGCGACAGCGGGCAGAATTGAGATCCCCGCTCCGGCTTTGTTGCCCGAACCGTCCGCATCGGCAGCCCCCGCGATTTCGCAACCGACACCCGCGCCGAATGCGCGTCCCGTCGATGTACCTGCCGCGCTCCCCGCCACGGCTCCCGCGACACCTCCCGTCCCGGCAACTCCCGAAGGTTGACGAGGGGGGAGAGTCAGAGCCATCGCCTGTTTTATTCTCGAGTGCCAGGGTCACAGAGCTTCGACGTGGCCGTGCCCGAATGTCATGGCGACTTCCACATTTGCTCGGTCACGTCGAAGCTCCGTGACCGTGGCGCCCAACACCACAATTTCAACATGACGATGGCCTTGAGAGAGTGGGCGAGCCTCACTTCTGTCGCGTTCGGGGCGACAGTAAGATGGGCCTGTCAACCACTCCTCCACGTAAAGGTCCGTCGATGTATGACCGTTCGCAACTGATCCGTCTCTTCCATGAACGCGCTTTGAAGTTCGGGGACTTCACCCTCGCTTCGGGCAAGAAATCGACGTACTACCTCGACGGAAAGCAGATCTCGCTCCATTCGACCGGCCTCAGGCAGGTCAGTCTCGGATTGCTCGCATTGCTGAATGATGTCCCGTTCGATGCCATCGGCGGGATGACGATCGGAGCAGACCCGATTGTTGGCGGCGTCTTGGTGGCCGCAGCCGAGTCGGGGCGATCGCTCGACGGATTTCTGGTCCGTAAGGAGGCCAAGGGACACGGGACGCAGAAGTATGTGGAAGGCCCGGTTCGTCCCGGCTCGAAAGTCGTGGTGATTGACGACGTGGTGACGACTGGTGGCAGCGCACTCCAAGCCGTGGACCGGATCATTGAGTTCGGTTGTGAGGTGGTTTGCGTCGTCGGGATCGTCGATCGCAAAGAAGGAGGAGCTGCGAACTTCGCGGCTCGCAACCTTCCCTTCCGTGCCTTGCTGAGCATCGAAGACTTTGGGATCGCTCCACCACAGTGAGCGAAGAACCTGCTTGATCGAGTGGCAGGAAATCATCGACCTGTAGGACGGGCTGGAGTGCCCGTCCTACAGTCCACGTCGCCAACTCCTGATGCTCACCCTCTCGAAGCCCGATCTTTACAGCAGACATGCCCACCTCGCGCACATCACAGGATGATCCGGAACGGAAGCCGCCCGAGGTGTCTCCTCTCGTCGAAGGCGAGCCGATCGAGATCGAGTTCACGGAAGCCATCGCAGAAAGCATTGACGACGATGCCATCGAAGTGACGGAGTTTCTGGAGGACGACTCTGTCGTCATGGAGCGAGTGGAAGTGGTCGGCCAGATCGAGGCGGTTTCGACATCCGCGAAACCAACGCCGCCGGTTCCCGCTCCCCCCGTACCGCCTCCCCCCCCGAAGCAACTCGTGCTGATCGGCGCCGGTCACGCGCACCTGCAACTCCTGACATGGTGGCGACGCAGGCCGATTCCCGGCGTGGAACTCACGCTGGTGACGGCATTCGACCGCGCGGCATACAGCAGCATGTTGCCCTCCACGCTGGCGGGGATGTACCAACCGGACCAGATGCTCATCGACCTCCCCAAACTTTGTGCCCGCTGCGGCGTGAAGCTGATCGTCGATCGCGCCAACCGTCTCGACCCGGTGACGCGCGTCATTGAGTTCGCACACCAACCGGCACTGTCGTTTGACGTGGCGGCGATCAACATCGGTTCCGTCCCGGCCGCCGAACCGCTGTGGCAGGCGCATCGCATCCTCATCAGCGTGAAGCCACTCACGTCCTTTTTGGAACGGTTCAGCGTTCGCTTCCGTGAGTTGGTTGAGCAGTGGCGAATGGCCCCCGGTCCCGAGTTGCTTCAAATCGTCGTTGTCGGTGCGGGAGCTTCCGGAGTGGAACTGGCCCTCTGTCTCGAACAGCACAAGCACGAGTTGGAGCTTCCCGCCGACGTACGCATTGTGGATGGCAGCGTGGCGCTGCTGGCAGGCTATTCGCCGCGCACCGTGCGTCGTGTGAGCAAACTCTTGAGCCTGCGAGGCATCGACCTGCATCTCGGTTCGCCGGTGATCGACTGCGATGACGAAGGCCCTTCGTCACTCGTGTTGGAGACCGGCGAACGCATTCGCGCGGACCTCGTCATCTGGGCGGCAGGGGCCTCGCCTCCGATGGCCCTGCGCGGCTTCGAACTTCCCAAATCGGAGCGAGGTTTCTTGAAGGCCCGCCGCACTCTTCAGACCACGGCGAATGTGCCCGTCTTCATCTCGGGCGACACAGCCGACATCGAAGGGGCGCTCGTCCCCAAAGCGGGCGTCTATGCGGTCCGACAAGCGCCGGTGTTGTGGAAGAACCTCCGCAGGCACTTCGCGGGAAAGCGGCTTCACGACTACAAGCCCCAGCGCCGGTTCCTGTCACTGCTGTCCTGCGGAGACGGCACAGCGATCCTCGATTACATGGGCTTCACGTCTCACAGCGGCTGGGCTTGGATGCTGAAGAGTTGGATCGACCGCAAGTGGATGAAGCGGTTTCGCGTGAAGTGACGCGAACCGCGCCGAGCGGACTTGAGAACGGGTGCGCAACAAGTTTCTGACTCGCGGTCACGTAGTCCGGACACCTTGGTCCGGACGAAAACGATCCTCATCGACGACGACTGCGAATGGACACGCCCGAACCAAGGGGGCCGGACTACGAATGCCGGAAACTGATTGCAAACCCGTTCCTTGGTTGTTTGCCGGGTCGCGCGGCTGCTACTGTCCCCCCGCTTCGTGACAGCCAGTTTCGACGCGGCAAGGTTGCTCGCGGCTGGTCAGTCATTCAACTGGGGTCTACATCAAGGAGTGTCCGGCATGAGTCAGTGGAAAAGATCTTCGTGGGCTGTGTCGTCGTGCTTGGTCCTGCTCGGAATGGCAGTCTCAGTGCCAGTGATGGCTCAAGACAAACCGAATCCCAAACAAGCGTTCCTCGACGGGAAAGAGGCTGGTCCCGACTTCCAACTTCAGGGCGAGTACATCGGCAAGGTCGGAGACCTTTCGTTCGGCGTGCAGATCATCGCGCGCGGCAACGGCAAGTTTGATGGCGTTGTCTATTCCGGTGGCCTGCCCGGCGCGGGTTGGGATGCTGTGAAAAAAGAGAAGCACAAGGTTTCAGGAGAGACCAAGGACGGAACGACCAAGCTTGCGGGCGGTGACTTTGAAGCGACGATCGCCAACGGCTCACTCGTCCTGAAGCGGGCCGACAAGTCCGGAGAATTGAAGCGACTCCACCGCGAATCCCCCTCACTCGGAATGCGCCCCCCCGAGGGAGCGTTGGTTCTCTTCGACGGCAGCAATGTCGAGCAGTGGAACCCCGGTAAGGCTGAAGAGGCCGGGCTGATGGGTGTCGGAACTCGCACCAAGCAGGTCTTCGAGAACTACACGCTGCATCTCGAATTCCGCTCTCCGTACATGCCCTTCGCCACCGGACAGGGACGCGGCAACAGCGGCATGTATTTGGGAGACCAGTACGAGTGCCAGATCCTCGACTCGTTCGGTCTCGAAGGGGAAGACAACGAGTGCGGCGGCATCTACAAGAACTCAAAGCCGAAAATCAACATGTGCCTGCCGCCGCTGAGCTGGCAAACCTACGACGTGGAGTTCACTTGTGCGAAGTTCGACGCCGAAGGAAAAGTGACCGCTCCCGCCAAAGTGTCGATGAAGCACAACGGCGTCGTTGTGCATGATGCCTTGGAGCTGAATAAGACTCCCGGCGGCGGACGCAACGACGAGAAGCCCGGCGCGCTCTTCCTGCAAGATCACGGTGATCCGGTTCGCTTCCGGAACATTTGGGTCGTCGAGAAGAAGTGATTGTCGCTGGCATCGGTCTGTGGAATTGGCCTCGGCCATGATGCGACTTGGAAACGAAACAGCCCGGTCTTTCTCAGACCGGGCTGTTGTTTTTCTTGCGTTCAACCGAACGGTTCGCGGTTACGCCACCAAGCCCGCAGTATCCGTCGCACAGATGTCGTCCATCAGCCACGAGTCGATGTCGCGCAGCATCTTTTTGGAGGGCTTGCGGCCCGAATCTTGGTAGACCCGCGTTCCGACCAGCATCCCTGCGGCGTAGAGCAAACGTCCGGTCGCCACCACG
Organism: Schlesneria paludicola DSM 18645; assembly: GCA_945862235.1. Classification (GTDB taxonomy): domain Bacteria; phylum Planctomycetota; class Planctomycetia; order Planctomycetales; family Planctomycetaceae; genus Schlesneria; species Schlesneria paludicola_A. Next base: position 45,870 of record CAMAYU010000008.1, on the reverse strand, counting down.
TCGCCCACCTTCGTGGTCTGGCAGTCGATCGACGTGGCCAACAGGATGCGTTTGTCCTTCAGTTCGGGAAGGTTTTCTAGCGACGGGTCGATCTTGGGGAACTGGCCGTTCAAGCTGAGAACTCCGCCGAACCAGTCGGGTTGTCGCAGCATCACTTCCACTGCGGCGGTCGCACCCCGACCGAAGCCCGCGAGATAGATCCGTTCGCTGTGAATGTGGTACTCGCGCCGCATTGAGACGGCGACGGCTCGCACATCTTCCACGAGCGAAGTCACGCCCGCCTCATCGAGCGACCAGCCGTGGCCCCGTTCCAACTTCGTGTTCCCGCGTAGCGCGACACCGATGTAGTTGCGGTTGCTGATCTGCGGCATCACACGGCTCAAGTCCGCTTCCGAACCGCCGTCATCGTGAAACCACACGACGAGCGGATACGCGTAAGCTGGCTCATAGTTTTCGGGAAGATAGACAGCGTGAGGCTGCTCGCAACCCTTGGTCTCTTTGGCGGGGACCAACTCGGGATTCGCTTCGAGCAGCGTTTCGAGCAACTCCAAAATCTCAGGATGCGACGGCCAGCGCTGTTCGGCTTCGGCATCGTGATCCTGAGCGTGAGGCTCTTCAACGTCACCGGTCGGTTCCGCATCTGGCAGCGCCGGGCCGGTCAAATCGACCATGCGACGTGCGCAGGCGAATTCATTGGCGAAGCGTCCCGCCTCCGCAGAGGCACCGTCGCGCGGAGAATCGAATGCGTCATCCGATTGGGAATCAAAATAGGATCGTTCGGTCATATCCGCGAACCTCCTTCAGTCCGAATCGCGCGAAGCGATTGGAGTGGGCTTAGCGCCCGGTGACGATCGGAATCGCTCTCATGAACGACCGATCGGGTTTCTTGTATCTCATCGCCACCGACCGCTCCGCAGTCGTTAACGCAGATCCTCATCATTCAACGCCGCGACCGTTTCGCGGATATCCGACAGTGGAAAGTGACTTCCAGGACATTCGGTCGGCTTCACATCACCGTGTCCAACGATGTGAGTCGTTCCGATCTCGTATTCTCGCGCCAGCACTCGCACTAATCGTTTGACCGACGCCAACTGAGCCTTCGTCGGTGCCTCGTCTTCAAAGTTTCCAACCAGCACGATCCCAACGCCGTGTTGATTGTAGTCTGCGACTCCCGCGTGAGCTCCCTGCATCTGCTGCTTCCAGCGGAAGGTTGGCTCGATGTCGCCATCATCCATTCCGTGGCCGTTGCCAATCACGAAGTGGTAGCCGATTCCCAACCACGGGTTTCCGTTCTTATCTTTGTTCTTCAAGTGTGACTCATGAATGGACTCAACATCGCCACTATTCGACGCCGTGTGATGCAGCACGAGGTATTTCCAATCGCGGAGCGCCGCATCCGGCTTCCAGGGATTGTCTCTCGTGATCGGAGTAACCGGTGGAGTTTCCGGGACCATTGAGGGAGGTAAGGTCGATGGCGGACTGATCGGTAACGGCACGACGGGCGCTGGTCCGGCGGGCCAGCCTTGACGACCAATTGAAGCGGAGGGAGGCACTACGGCAGGCCGATAGCATCCGAGACACCCCATGCTCCCAATCAAAGAACTCAGCACGAACAGCGATCGCGCGGACTGCCCGAAAGAGAGCAGTCCACCATCACACGCGGGCCTCGCCGAATTCATCCTGTTGGCGTTCATCACCCATTCCATTGGGTTATCCATCCATCCCCGTTTGACCGGGGTCTCAAGCGGGCGGGACTTTAGTAGCGACCCCAAAACGTGTCAACGTGCGGTCGCAGAGCCTTGTCCCGACAAGCAGTTGCGACTCGCCGCCACACGGTAAAGATGGAGTGCTGCGTTGACTTTAATGCTAAAAAACAGCCTCCGATATTCACCGCAGATTGCCGAGTCTTTCCACACATCGCGATGCACGCGATTTCGGCCTCATTTTGAACTCGATGCAAAAGAGCCTCATGGAGACGGACTTCGCTGTAGTGGCATCGTTCGGAAAGGATGCTCGGCTTAGGGGACCGGCAAGAAATGATTCACCCGAACACACCAGCCCGAAGTGTGAACGAGGTCGTCGATCGACTTCGCCCTCGTTCACACTTCGGGTTGATGTGGGGAAGACAAGTCTTGCCGGTCGCCTAGGAGGCTGAGTAGATGCGGTCCCCGATATCAATCATCGGGCGTGTTCTGTCAGGCAGTAATTCTTCAAAAGATAAGATCGCTTGTTTCAGACATAGAACGGCGTTCGCGCATGCACAGTTCCAGCGAGTCGAGTCCTTCGCGTCCTCTTTCAGCGGCATTGCCGTTGTTGCTGGACGCAACGAGCGAATTGGTGGCGTGCCTCGCGCTGGACGGTCGCCGTGTGAGTGATTGGAACCGCAGCGCCGAGACCGCATTTGGCCGTTCGAGGGACGAGTTCGGTTCGAGTGGAGCATCGTGGATTGATGCGGTTCACTCGGAAGATCGAGCGGCATTGAGCATTCAGTTGACGAAGTTGGCTCCCGATATTTGGTCGGAGTCCGCGTTTCGGATCGAGCAGCCGAGCGGAGCCGTTTGCTGGTTGGAAGCTCGTCTCAGGGCGATCCGTCTCGGTGGTGATCGTGAGCCGTTCGCATTGCTCGTTGCGACCGACGTGACCGCCCAACGCAATTCCGCCAAAGAGATGGCCGACGCCTTGGCCGAACATCGGTCGCTCACCGACCAGATGCCGCTCAGCCTGATTCGCAAGGACGCTCAGGGCCGTCGCACGTTTGTGAACCGCCACTATTGCGAACAGCACGGAGTCACGGCGGACACCGTGTTAGGAAAATCCGACTTCGATCTCTTCCCAGCAGCGCTGGCTCGCAAGTACGCCGCCGATGACCGGAGGGTAATGGAACGCGGCGAAGTGTTACATGACAACGAGGAGTTGGCGGGGCTGAACGGCACCCGACGAGTCATCAACCGGGTCAAGTCGCCCATCCGAAATGAGGAGGGACGAATCGTCGGTGTGCAAGTTTTGTTCTGGGATGTGACGGAAGATGTCGCCGCGCGGAAAGCATTGCGCGAATCGGATGCTCATTACCAGTCGCTGGTCGAAAGCCTGCCGCTGAGCGTCTTCCGGAAGGACTCCGGATTTCGCTTCGTCTTCGGCAACAAGCGGTTCTGTGAAGCGCTCAGTGATCCGCTCGAATCGTTTCGCGGCAAAACCGACTTCGATTTGTTTCCCCAGGATCTGGCCGCGAAGTACCGCAGTGACGATCAACGCATTCTCGAGGCCGGGGTCACGATCGAAGCGATCGAAGAGATGATTCACGCCGACGGCCAACGGTTCTACATCCAGACGTTCAAAGGTCCGGTTCGCGCGGCCGACGGACATGTGATCGGTATTCAGGGCATGTTCTGGGACGTGACGGCTCAGCAGCGGGCCGAGCAGGAACTGCGCAAAGCCAAAGCAGCTTCGGATGCGGCAAGCAAAGCCAAGAGCGACTTCCTCGCCAACATGAGTCACGAGATTCGCACGCCAATGAACGCGGTCATCGGTATGACCGAACTGGTTCTCGATACCGAGCTGACGAACAACCAGCGAGAATATCTCTCGATCGTCCAAGAGTCGGGCGACGCCTTGCTCACGCTCATCAACGATGTCCTCGACTTCTCGAAAATCGAAGCGGGCAAGTTTGAACTTGATCCCGCTATTTTCGACGTGCGCGAGACACTGGGCGACACGATGAAGTCGCTGGCCGTGCGGGCCTCACGCCAGGGACTCGAACTGGCCTTTGAAATCGACGGCAACGTCCCGTTCTTGCTGGAGGGAGACTACGCGCGGTTGCGGCAGATCGTCATCAACCTCGTCGGAAACGCGATCAAATTCACGCCGCATGGCGAAGTCGTACTGACCGTCCGCTGTGAGTCGCGGACCGAGACCGAAGCCCTGTTGCGGTTCTCCGTGACTGACACGGGGATCGGCATTCCTGCCGACAAGCAGGGCCTCGTCTTTGAAGAGTTCCAGCAAGCCGATTCCTCGACGACTCGCACCTACGGCGGCACGGGACTCGGATTGGCGATCAGCTCGCGGCTGGTTGAGCTGATGCACGGGCGCATCTGGCTGGAGAGCGAAGTCGGGCGCGGCAGCACGTTTCACTTCACCGCACAAATGTCCGTGCCCAATGAGGCCACGCAGCGCGTCGAGCGTCGCACGGATGTCGTCGCCGAGACCAACGTGCTGATCGTCGATGACAATGCCACCAACCGACGCATCCTTGGTGAAATGGTCTGCAACTGGGGAATGCGTCCCGTACTGGCCTCAAACGCTCACGACGCGCTGCGACTGCTGCGCGAGAGTTCTGCACAAGGAAATTCCATCGGGTTGATCCTGTCCGACGTGAACATGCCCGAGGTGAGCGGATTCATGCTGGCCGAGTGGATTCGCGCCGAGAGCCAGTTCGACAAAACGCAGATCATCATGCTCACGTCGAGCGGGCGCGAGGGTGATGCGGCTCGACGCGATGAACTGAACATCGCCGCCCGCCTGATGAAGCCGATCAAGCAGTCCGAGCTGTTCGATGCGATCGTGACCACGCTGGGTGTCGCCGCACTCGATTCGCCGCCGCGGCCAACGGATGAAGAACGATCGGCTCTTGCCGTCCGTCCGCTGAATGTGCTGCTGGCCGAAGACAACGCGGCCAACCAAAAGCTGGCCGTCGGCGTGCTCACGAAGCAAGGGCACCGCGTCACGGTGGCGGGCAACGGACGGCTCGCTATCGCCGAATGGCAGATGCAACCGTTCGACGTGATTCTGATGGACGTACAGATGCCGGAGCTGGATGGCTTGCAGGCCACGCAAGCCATCCGCGACAGGGAAGCACGACAGGGCGGACACACGCTCATCGTCGCCATGACCGCTCACGCGATGAAGGGCGATCGCGAACGATGCCTCGAAGCGGGCATGGACGATTATCTGCCCAAGCCGATCCGCGCGAAGCTGCTCGCCGAGAAACTGCTCTCGCTGTTCGGTCCGTCGTGCAAATCAGAACCGACCGCAGTCTCTTCCAGCTCAGTCGCCACGCCAATCGAGTCTCTGCCCGTCGCGCTGATCGACTGGAAGGCTGCACTCGAGGGAGTAGATGACGACCGGTCGCTCCTCGCCGAAGTCGCGCAACTGTTTCTGTCGTCGACCACGACCACGCTCACGGGGCTTGGCGAAGCCATTCGCCTCAGTCAGCCGGATGTCGTGCAACGGCTGTCGCATTCACTGAGGGGAGAACTGCTCGCCATCGGGGCCGTCGCCACCTCGGAATTCGCGTGGCAACTGGAACAGTGCGGCAGTCAACACGCCTTCGCGGAAGCATTGCCGATGCTGGCTCAATTGTCGGCGCAAATCGAATTGCTGCGCACTCCGCTGGCAGACTTCGTCCGCGACAACCTCACGTGAATCGAACAAGAGGGCATTTCAAAACTAGCCCGACGCGCCAGCGAGGGCTGGGCATTCGATGATGCTGAAGCCCTCGCTGGCGCGTCGGGCTAGTTTTTCGAGGCAACAACAGGTTTTGAATGGCCCTCTGCACACGCCTCTTTCCTTCGCTACTCCAAAGAAAACACACAGCCCCCACCGCGATTGTTCGCATGTGAGGGCTGTGGGCCAGAAAGGAGTCGCATCAATTCGAGGCGTCGTGAGACGCGGAGTTCAAATGTCGCCGAGCTTACTTGTAGTCGTGGCCTTCACCCGTCGGATCATTTCCAACAACGTCATCGGCACTGTCGCAGAAGTCCGAACCATCTTGGAAGCCGCCGCCGCCCGATAAACCACCGTGGCCGGACAGGCCAGCGTACCGGTAGCTCTGGTTGATCGAACCGAACGCGGAGCCGATGTCTTCGAGTTCTTGGTTGATGCCATTGGCCACTTCGGACAGACCGACCACCATCGCCAGTACGCACACCGACGAGATCAGGACCAGTTCGGCCGAAACGATAAAGCCAGCTTCGTCATTTAACAGGGCAATTGCGAACGTCTTCATGAGCAGGTTCCTTGGTGCAAAGTGCATGGTGAGTTCGAGAAAGAGACGTGAGTGCGGTTGTGTGCGAGTCTGCCTAGTCGAGTGGTGCAGTTCGTCGAGGCGACGTGTCATTCAAAATATTCGTGTCCGAGTGAGTGTGAGCCGATCAGTTCTCTCCCTGGGAGGGGCTACCCGGACTAATGTTGCCGGAGCGATCGCAGTAGTCGCCGCTGTCTTGAAAGCTGCCACCTTCGCCACTTCCTTGATGACCGCGTGAACCACGAACCAAGAATCTTTGGTTGACGGAGCCGAACGCCGAGCCGATGTCTTCGAGTTCGTTGTTGATGTTCAGGGCGACTTCGGAGAGTCCCACGACCATCGCGAGGAGGCCGACAGTGGCGATCAGCACGAGTTCGGCGGAGACGATGAAGCCGTCTTCGTCATGGATCAGGCGGGCGGAGAGAGCAGTCATGGCAGTTGTCCATTCTGGAGACACTGTGTGTTGCGAGTCCGTCGTCTGGTCGCGGTCGCTCGCAGAATGTTTGGCTTGTAAAGCAGACTGAATGCCACGGTTGCCGAGGCGTCTGCATTTCTTGACACGGCCACTCAGCAAAGCGACACAAACGCCAAGCCTGATGGAGTTAGAGTTTTTTTGTGGGCTGAACATTTCGTCCGGAAGCGTTGTCACCGACAACAGACCGGTGTTGACGAAAGGCCACGTCATTCGAGAGGCTGGCTGGCAGCAACGAACGCAACCCGCGAGTTCATCACCGGTTGACCGCGTTGCCAGCGCCACGGCATCGCTGATGCAATTCGGCAACACCTCGCGCGGTCCGTGATGAGACCTCTGAGCGGGGCGGCGTCAGCCCGCTCAGAATCCTCTCACTCACCGCCGCGCGAGGGCTAACGCCACCCGACTCGGAACCCTGTCGCGTTGTCCCGTATGAGATATGAAACACTCACCGCTCGCTCCTCGCTCCCCATTGAGGCCCCCTCATGAAAGTTCACTTCGGAATCAGTCGCATCGAACTCGTTCAGGGAGACATTGCTCAACAGCAAGTCGATGCGATCGTCAACGCGGCGAACGCGCAACTGGCGGGAGGGGGTGGCGTGGACGGAGCCATTCATCGCGCGGCCGGACCAACCGTGATGGAAGAGACGCGAACGCGCTATCCGCTCGGCTGTCCGACCGGTGACGCGGTGGCCACCGGCGCGGGAAAGCTCACCGTGAAGTTTCTCTTTCACGCGGTCGGCCCGATCTGGCGCGGCGGTCGCGAACAAGAAGCCGACCTGCTCCGTTCGGCACATCGCCGGTCATTGCAGTTCGCCGCGAAGCACGACTGCGCGAGCATCGCATTCCCCGCGCTCAGCACCGGCGCGTACCGGTTTCCCGTCGATCTGGCTGCCGAGAATGCGCTCGATGAAACGCGGACCTTTCTGCTCACTCATCCCGATCCACTCATCGTGAGGTTCGTCCTGTTCGATGCCGGCACCTACGCCGCGTTCGCGCGCGTGCTGGACGGATTTATCCAGTGAGGTCAACCAGCCCGACGCGCAAGCGAGGGCGTCGCGTTAGAGGCCGTCCGTGACCGTGGTTGGCTGCGATTGTGTTTTGAGTGCCACGGCCACGGCCTTGCGTGACCGTGGCTTCGCGACGACCAAAGCACGGCTACGCAAAGCCGTGACCGTGGCACCCTGAGAACAAGTGTTTCTTTTCGATTAGCCTCTGAAAGCGAAGCCCTCGCTCGCGCGGCGGGCTAGTGATCCATGGTGCGCAATCCGAACCGGAGGGAAAGCGACTTCGATCAGTCTTAACGGAGGATCTCACCGTCCGCGCAGCCGCCACGGCACTTCCAAACCGTGACGGTCCATGATGAGCGGATCGGAAAGAATGCGTTCGGTGGGACCGTCGGCTTGGACTTGGCCGTCGTCCAGCACGAGGACTCGGTCGCACAGGTCGATCACAAAGTCGAGGTCGTGCGTAGCGACGAGGAGCGTTCCCGCGAAGGCTCGCAGAATGGTGAGCAGTTGTCGGCGGGCTCGCGGGTCGAGGTTACTCGTCGGTTCATCGAGAACCAGCACCGACGGCTCGCATGCGAAGACGCCCGCCAGACAGACTCGCTTCCGCTCGCCGGTACTCAGTTCCGCAGGGTTTCTGGCTGTGAAGCCACTCATTCCAACGGAAGCCAGACCACGTTCGACCCGCGCCAAAACCTCGTGCTGATCGAGTCCCAGATTGAGCGGCCCGAAGGCCACGTCGTCGCGCACGGTCGGACAGAACAGTTGGTCATCGGGGTCTTGAAACAAGAACCCGACCTGACGGCGCGTCTCGCGCAGATGCGGCTTCGTTACGGCGATGCCGTTCACAAAGACTTGAGCCTCACCGTCTTGTTGGACCGGCGGAGAGGGCAACAGTCCGTTGCAGTGCATGAGCAGCGTGGACTTCCCCGCGCCGCTCGGTCCCACCACCGCGACACGCTCGCGGGAGGCAACCCGGCACGAGATGTCGCGCAAGGCCAAGCGACCATTCGGGTATCGAAAGGAAAGACAACGCAGTTCCAAAATCGCAGGCTCGGTCATTCGAGGGGACTCTCCACGGTGCGCGAATTACCGATCATCATCCAAACTGCGGATCGAGCCATCCCAACCACGGGCCAGCATCGCGCGATGCGTTCTCTCGGCCCGCTCCATCGCGCGCAGCAACAGCAGGCCAATGAGTTGAGCGCTGATCGTCCACTCTCGCCACGTCGAGGCGCCGCCGAAATCGCGGGCGTCGCGCGCAGAACGGAGCCGCCGCAATTCGTCCCACAGAATGAAGACGTACCGGTACATGAAACCGATCATGGCAATCAGAACCACGGGACAGTGCCAGCGTCTCAACACGCTGAGTAGCTCACGCAACGGCAGGACGTGGATCAGCCACAGCCCGGCCAAGAACGACACCGTGCAACGCAGCCAGAGCGACAACGTCCAGTTCCACGCGAGGCCCTCCGCACTGGCCACGGGGATGGAAAGGCCGAACACAAACAGCGCCGGAAGAAACAGCGCGAGCCGTCGCGCGAGATACCGCACGGTGACTCCCGCGAGACTCAACGCCATGAAAACGGCGACCAACAGCAGTCCCTGCGCGGGCCAGTGTTCGAGCGGAATCAGGCCGGAGACCACGACGACCAGCAGCGTCAGAGATAACTTCGCGTCCGCAGGCAACCCGTGACAGAGCGACGTGTCGGATGCAGTCGCCCCTGCGTCGGGCGAGCAAGAGTCAGACATCGGTGTTGTCCGCCAACGTCAGCGGAGTCGTGTTCCAGCGAACGGCGCGCGCCAGCAGCACGGCTCCCACAAACACGATCGCCGTCCCGAGCATTCCCGCCAACGACACCGACCACCAGGCTTCGACCGGTAGTGGAATCGCGTAATCATCGAGCAACAGCGGCGGTCGTTCGGTCTCCAACGATGCGAAACCGAGTTGCTGTGAAACGGCGTCGAGTCCATCGGGAAGCTCGCTCTTGAAGGGAGCGAGCAACGCAGCGACAGCCAGTGCGGCGACGAGTCCCGCCGTACCGAATTGGCCCACCGCGCGAACCGCAGGGAGGGGAGTCGGCGCGGGAATCAGATCAGCACGGCGCGAGAGGACGAACGCCAAGACCGCGCCGGTGATGAGCGCTTCGCCAATTCCAATCAGCGCGTGATAAACGACCATCAGCGTGAAGACGCCGCTCGGATCGAAGCCGCTCGAGTGTGAGGACAATCCGAACTCGAAGCAGAACAGCGCCGCAGCCGCCAGCACCGACAACCACGCTGCCACCGCTGCTGACGACACCGTAGCCGTCACGCTCGTGCCAAGACACCGCCGCAGTGCGGCATACACCGCGTGTCCACCCCACGCTCCAACCACGCCCATGTTGAACACATTCGCGCCGAGAGACAGCAGCCCGCCGTCGCTGAACAGCACCGCTTGCACAATCAGCACGAGCGAGATCGCCAAACATCCCGCCCACGGCCCGAGCATCACCGCCGCGAGGACGCCTCCCAGCAGATGCCCCGACACCGGCAGACCAAGTAACGGGAAGTTGACCATCTGCGCCGCGAAGACGATGGCCGCCATCATTCCCGTCAGCGGAACGGCTCGATCTTCGAGATCGACTCGCAACCGCCGCAGCGAGTACGCGACGGCACACGCGCTGACGACCGCCGCCGCCACGCAAACTTCCGGTCCCAGAATCCCATCGCGAATGTGCATCGTCCAGCGCGGCCTTGATAAACGTTGTCGACAGAAGTGGTGAGCCGGGCCGCGTAAGGACCCGGACTCTCAAAATTGCAGCTAAGAATCTGCGGGCTTACGCCGCCCGGCTCACCTAATCTGGATTTGTGTTGGTTACATCTTGATGAACAGCCGATCCGCAAATTCACCCTTCGCTCCGGTTTTGCGGGGAGAGAGGTTCTTGGATCGGCTCTGAAAATGCGCACAAATCACGGGCGGTTTCTTAACACATCACTCCACCGCTGCCAAACGTCCTGCGGTCACGCTTGCGGTTTGCTCCCCCAGCGTTTCATCAGTTCGTTCTTCACGCCGAGTTGGTCGCAGATGCGGGCGACGATGAAGTCGATCAGGTCGTGGATCGTCTGCGGGGCGTGGTAGAAGCCAGGCATTGCGGGGAGGATTGTGGCTCCTGCTTCAGCCAGACGTTTCATGTTGTCGAGCGCGATCACGCTGAGCGGCGTCTCACGGGGAACGACGACCAGTTTGCGGCGCTCCTTCAAATGAACATCGGCCGCGCGGTGAATGAGGTTCTGCGACTGACCGTTCGCCACGCTGGCCAGCGTTCCCATCGAGCAAGGGCAGATCACCATCCCTTCGGTCAGGAACGACCCGCTGGCGATTCCCGAAGAAAAGTTGCGGTAGTGGTGATAAACGATCTTGCCCGTCATCACTTCGCTCTCGCTGAAGATCGAACTGGCGGCATAACCCACGTCGCCGCTGGGTTGAAGCATCTTCAGCTTACTGTCGTGCGCAATTTGCTCTTCCGTCGGGAGAAGCTGCTGCGGATCGAAATTGTTCAGATCGACGGTCAGGCTCAGTTCCTGCTTCAGGACTTCGACTGCCGCTGGGCTGATCGTGAGATGCACGGTTCGCCCCGAAGCGACGAGAACTTCAAGCAACCGCAGTGCGTAAGCAGAACCACTGGCACCGGTCATCGCGACAACGAGATTGGACATGCGGGAGGCTCGGAAGAAGGGGACAAGGAGTAGAAGTCAGGGGACTAAAGTCAGGGATCAGGAGGCAGGATGGTTTTAGGCGACCGGCAAGAGAGAGTATGCCAGACACTCCGTGGTGGGAGTGGTTCGTGTCACGGAGTGACACGTCTACTTTGGGTAAATCAAGTCTTGCCGCTCGCCTTAGTTGGTTGCTGTTCTGTGGATTCGGCACACACGCCAGCGCATCCGTTCGTGACTCCTGAGTCTCATACTGTTTCCTCCCTCCCTGCTTGCTGACTCCTGTTTCCTGACTCCTGCTTCCGTCCCACATACAGCGTCGCGATGCCGAACGTGAGCGGTGTAAACGTCACGCTCGACAGTCCGCACGCCTGCATCTTGTCGGCGAGTGCTTGGCCGTAGGGAAATTGAGAGACTGATTCGGGGAGATAGTTGTAGGCCGATTGGCGATTCTTGGCGAAGAGCTGCCCGATGCGCGGCAGCACGTATTTGAAGTAGTTGCGATAGACCCAGCCGAACAGCGGGTTCGTTGGCATCGAGAACTCCAACACGGCAACGCGGCCTCCCGGCTGACAGACGCGCACCATCTCGCACAGCCCGCGTTCGGTATCGGTGACGTTGCGCAGACCAAACGCGACGGAGACGATTTGAAACCGGTCGTCTTCAAACGGAAGAGCCTGCGTGTCGGCTTCGGTGAAGTTCAGCGAGGCGGCTCCCCCGGCAATTTGTTTACCGAACTGACGGTCTCGCTTGGTCTCGGCCAATCGCAGCATCTCGGGCGTGAAGTCGGTCGCTTCGATGGCGACTTGGCCTCGCCCCGCCTTCCAGTAAGCCAGCGCGAGATCACCCGTCCCGGTGCAAACATCCAAGATCGGAGCCGCTCCACTCGGCGCAACAGCGCGCACCGTTCGCCAACGCCAATAGACATCGGTCCCACCCGAGAGGACGTGGTTCATCAGGTCGTAACGCCCGGCGATCTCGCCGAACATCTGGCGGACACGGGCTTCGGACTTATCGACGGGGAGGGTGGAAGTCATGGGAAAGCGGCTAGCTTTGAGCTGTTGGCAGTAAGCCAGAGGGAGGATCGTGGTCGAGTAATGGTGGTTACAAGTTTCAATACAGAGACTCACCCCACCGGGCTTGCCCCGGTGGAAACAGGTCTTTGCGCTACTTGCTCAATTACTCGAATCGGCGAAGCAAGTAATGCAAAGACCCGCGAGCCAGCGGGGCGAGCTCGGTGGGGTCGCTTGTTTGAGGATTAATGCTGGCCGCCGAGTCCCAGTTCGGACCAGCGTTCGGCGACCGAGGTACTCAATTCTTCGGAGTGTTGTAGTGGGAGCGGCCACGCGCGGGGATGGCCTTCGTCTGTGAACTTTCTTGTCGCGTCGAGGCCCACCGCGTGACCGATGCCGCGCACCGGAGCGGCATGGTCGTCCATCTGCGTTGAACCCGGATTGAAGATCAGGTCGCGACCCGGATGCGTGTGCGAGCCAACCGCGAACCACACGTCCGCCTCGCGCTGCACGTTCACGTCAGCATCGACGACGACGGTGAGCTTGCTCGAACCGAACGCGGTCGCGCCCCACAGCGCGTTCAACACGCGACGGGCTTGGTGCGGCGCGTCCTTCCGAATGCTGACGAAGAGCGTGTGACGGCTCCCACCGGAGAACGGCCGATGCCAATCGACGACCTCGGGGATCAACCGCTGTACGAGCGGTAGGAAGAGTCGGTCGAGAGCGAGCGACATCCACGACGATTCGTTCGGCGGACGACTCGCGATGACGACGGGCAGGACCGGATTGGCACGATGTGTGACGGCCGTCACTTGAATGACAGGCAACTCTTCGGGAAGCGAGTAGTGGCCGGAGTCACTCGCGATGGACGGTGCCATTTGCGGTGTGGCGGCATGATCGATGTAACCCTCGATGATGATCTCGGCACCGGCGGGAACGTCGAGTTCCACTGAACGACCTCGCACCAAGTCGAGACTCGCGCCACGCAGCAGTCCGCCGAAGAGGCCGCGATCAAGACCCGGCAACAGCGGCGCGGAGGCCATCAGTCCGAGCAACGGATCGCCGCCGAGCGACATCGCGACCGGAAGCTGCTTCCGTTCGCGCACCGCCGTTTGCCAGTGACGATAGCCCTCGTGCTGCCGGTGCCAGTGCGGCACGACTTCGCGCGGGCCGATGACTTGCAGCGGGTAACTTCCCCAATGCTCGACGTTCGTCAGGGGATGGCGCGTCAATGTTTGAGCGGCTGTCAATGTGGGGTTGGCTTCGTTCGGCCAGCAGCGCGGGACGGGCAAGTCCCACAGATTCACATCGCGTCCGAGTTTGACAACCTGCTGACAGACGGCCGTCTTGATGACGCGCGGAGCGAAGCGGTTCGAGGCCGAAGCGGGCGCGGTCAGCTTCAGTGCGTCGAGCCATCCCGTCGCAGTCTCACCGTTCAACAACCGGTCCATCGCCGACGAGGCTTGATCGAGCGAATCGACTCGCAACGCAAGACACAGCCGCCGCCGACTTCCCAGAAGATTCGCGACGACCGGGATCGGGCTGTTCTTCACATTCTCAAAGAAGAGTGCCGGTCCGCCGTCCTCAGCCCGAGTGACTCGCTCGACGATGGCCGACAATTCCAAAGCCGCATCGACGGGAGCCGCCACGCGCACCAGCTCCCCCGCATCTTGCAGCTTCGCCAAAAAGTCGGTGAGAAATTCGTGAGCCATCGGAAACGGATCGCACTCGGCAGGAACAGGGCGGGCAAACGGCGGCTTGAGTCGCCACAGGCGGATTCAGCGAGGGCGAGAGTATAGACAGAGCCGCTCGACTTGGCACTCACGCCCTCGCTGGCTAACGTCCGATCCCATCGCGGTCCTTCCCTCGTTCGCAGGCTCAGATTGATTGGGGGGCGGGACGCTGCGAGGAACTTCCGGGGAGAAACAACCGATGACGCACACCATCGCCAGACACCGAGAGCAGCCTCACACGGCGACACATCGTGCCGTCGTTGCCGAAGTAGTGGTTGATGAAACATCTGAGCGGGGTGGCGTCAGCCCCCAGGCTCTTTGCAAGCAGGTTGACGCCCAAGAACCGGGGGGCTTACGCCACCCCGCTCAGAAGAATTTCACTCTCGGCCGCGTGAGCTACAGCCTCGTTGCGGTGTGGTCACTGCTCGCAACGTCGCTCAACGCCGCCGAGCCGACGGACGTGTCGGCCGATCTGGTCGCAGTGGCCAAGCAGCACCAGGTACATGGTCTGGCGGTGGCGGTGATCGAAGGAGATCGGCTCACTAAGTTGGGGGCGACGGGGATCAGAGCGAACGGACATGAGGAGCGGGTGACGGTCGATGACCTGTGGCATCTCGGCTCCTGTACGAAGGCGATGACGGCGACGGTGTGTGCGAGGCTAGTTGAGAAGGGGCTGTTACGGTGGGAGATGACGGTGGGCGAGTCGCTCGCGAAGGATCTTGAACGGATTCACAAGGACCTGCACGCCGTGACACTCGAACAACTCTTGTCGCATCGCGCGGGATTGCCCGCCAACCCGCCGACGACGGTCATGCGGAAGATGCTCGCCAGCGGTGAGGGCAGGGCGGCGAGAGAGTTGCTCGTCACAGACGGCATTTTGGAGAAGCCACTCGAATACCTGCCCGACACGAAATACTTGTACTCGAACTTCGGGTTCATGCTCGCGGGGATGATGGCCGAACGGGCGTCGGACAAGGAGTGGGAGACACTCATGCGTGAAGAGCTGTTCGAGCCGCTCGGGATGAAGTCGGCGGGGTTCGGTCCGCCAGGATCGGCCGATGTTGTCGATCAACCGCGCGGACACGGCCTCTTCGGGAACTCGCTCTCACCGGGGCCTCAAGCCGACAACCCACGCGGGTTGGGACCGGCCGGAACGGTTCATTGCTCGATGGCCGACTGGTCGAAATTCGTCGCCCTCCATTTGCAGGCGGCGCGCGGTGAGAGCCGGTTGCTCAAACAAGAATCCTTCCAGAAGCTGCACGCGCGACGTGGCAACGACAAGGATGAATACGCTCTCGGCTGGATCGTGGCCGATCGTCCGTGGGCCGATGGACAAGTCCTCATGCACAACGGCTCGAACACACACTGGTTCGCGGTGACGTGGCTCGCCCCGAAGAAGAACATGGCTTTCATGGCCGCGTCCAATGTCGGCCCGGCAGCGGGAGGCGCGGCCACGGATGCCGCCGTTGTGGTCATGCTTCAACAGGCGGGACTGATTTCCAAGCCGAAGGCCGCAGCGTCTGAAAAGGCGATCCAGTAACGACGCGCGGACTCCAATCGGGGCGGCGCAATGTTGCCGCCCTCCTTAGGACTGGTCCAAGAATTACGCCGTGTTTTGAACGACACCAACCCGAAGCGTGAGCGAAGACGCATGTCGCTCGACCCTCGTCCTCGCTCACGCTTCGGGTTGGTGCTGTTCTTGGACTGGTTCTTACTTGCGGGTGTCGATGCCGGTTTTGGTTCCGGTCGCAGGACGCGCGGCCGAGCGGGCCTGTTCGGCGATCCCTTCGGCGGAGATGCTATCGACCAGCGTTTGAGCCAGTTCATCCATCTCAATCACCAGCGTGTCGATTCGTCCCGAGAGGTACATGTACATAATGATGGCGGGGATCGCGATCATCAGTCCCACGGCCGTGGCCAGCAGGGCGAGACCGATGCCCTGTGCCAGTTCCTCGGACTTCCCCATCGCGGCATTGGTCGCGATCTGATTGAAGGAAATGATCATGCCGACGACCGTGCCGAGCAGGCCCAGCAGTGTCGAAATGTTCGCGACGCCGTTGATAACCCGCAGGTGCTTGCGAAGCTGACTGACCTGTCGCTCGCCACCGTCGATGACCGCCTGCTCAACCTCGACACTGCTCTTGCCCCACTTGCGGATGCCGTGCGCGAAGATGAATGCGATCGGGCTACCGTTCTCTTCGCACAGCTTCGTCGCCGATTTGGGGTCGAGCTTGCCTTCGGCAAGGTGTTCAAAAAAACGCTTCACGAACGGACGCGGGATGACACGTCCACGTCGCAACACGACCAGCCGTTCGATCGAGAACCAGACCAATACGATCGAACACAGGCCGAGCGGATACATGAGCGGGCCGAGAGCGAGAAACACTTCCACCGGATCACGGGGAATACCCTTCGGCTTGGCCAGTGGGAGTCCATCAGCGGCCACCTTCGGCTTGGAAACGGTGGTCGCTGTATCTTGCGCGGTCGCCGTGGGACTAGACGGCACCGTCAGCGTCAGCACCGCAACCAACGTGACGATCTGAAACGCCTCGCGCCACAGCGTGCGGCAGACGCGGAATCCTTCCGAGTGGTTCTTCATCGCTCCCTCTCCTGTGACTCAATCCCTTCGCGACAGCGGGCGGAGTCTATGTTCCATGTTTCCGTTTCGCCAGACGCGAAGTCAGACCGAGCTGGGCCAATGTCTTTTTGAAGTTGGGCTGAATGTAGGGTGGGATCAGTGGCGCTTCGCCGCGCCGGCCCACCCTAATTTCCAGTGATTACACGAGGGTGAGCCGGCGCTCGAAGCGAGCTTGTCCCACCCTACAATGAAAAAGCGAGATGGCCCTAGCAGACTGATCGGTCTCATCCCAACGCGCGACGCAACCGTTCGCGGTGGTAGGCCAGCCGTTCATCGGGCGACATCTTGGCGAAATCGGGCTTGTCGAGTGGCGTTGGCTTTTGTGGCGTGTTCGATTTGGAAGCCGCACCGTTGGTCGGTGCGGCGGCGGGGATGCTGATCGTCGTGCCGCTGCCACCGTAGCTCATCACGTTGGTTTGCAGAGTCAGGTCCACGTCGAGCGGTCTATGCGGCGCGACACCCAATTTAGAGAGGACGCTATGGTACGCCCGCACCGCTTCTTCGGGTTCGATCACTCCGTCGGCGATCAGGCGCAGAAACTCGATGAACGCGAGCTGGTTCTCGGCGCTGTTGATCTTGCGGCCGAACAACGCCGCGCGGCCGCCGTACTTTTTGGACTGATGCAGCAGTTGGAAGGCATCGAGTGTCGTCCCCGCCGCGCCGCCAAGGACGCCCACGACGAGATGCGGGTCGTACTGAACCAGCTCTTCCATCGCTTGCGGCCCGTGGTAGACGATCTTCAAAAACACCGGCCGGCCAGCGCGTGGCACACCGGCCAGCGTCCGCGCGATCAAGTCGTTGATGAACCCCGGTAGCGTGTCGGGAGGGACGACATTCGCCACGTTCGGATCGAACACTTCGAGGAAGTGACGAAAGCCGACTCGCTCGGCCTCTTCACGGAATTCCTTGTAGCGTTGCAGCGTTTCCAAGTCGCGCGTTTGATCGTTGAGGAACGTCACCGAGTACAGGCCGAGATTCGAGCCAATGAGTCGTTCGTCCGGGGCGCAGTCGAGATGCCCGCACTGCATGTGGTCGAGATGAGCCGTGCGAAAGGGGCGAGCTGGCTCGGCATGAACCTTGCCGCCGCGCGGCAGATGGACATCGCTGGCGTCGTTGGCTCGCGCGGCGGGAGTGATGCGCGAGTTCTCGAACAGCTTCTCTTGCACCGCGAGTTGGTCACTCGTGCTGGCCGACATCAGGACGATATCGACGACTCCTTGATCGATGACCTGCCGAATCTGATCGCGATACTCGGCAAGCGTCTTGAGCCGGACCTCGCTCGCGTGGCTCTCGGGCGAACCACCGTTGGCACCGCTCTTCGGGCGTGAAGACGGAGCAGTCGTGGTCCCCGGCGCGGACATTCCGAACGCCATGTCGGCGTCCTTGGCATCCGCGATGATGAACTCCTTCGATCCGGACGGATCTGCATGGATCGAACGGAGCTTTTCGTCGAGTGATTTGCTGGCGGGCATGAAGCAATTCCCAAAGGGCGTAGGGGATCAACCGTAGGATGGACGCCTCGTCCGTCCGTGTGAAATCGGACGGACGAGGCGTTCACCCTACGGGGCGGTTTTCGAGGCATGTTTCACGAGTTGGTCATGGCGATGCAGTCGGCTTGCGAACTCGTTGCGGTGTGTCGGGGACTTGTTCGATCAGTTCGTTCGGTTGGCCGTCGCGTTTCTTGAGCGTGAAGGCGTCGTAGAGTTGGCTGGTGGCGGTGCGGGCGACGTAACGAAGTTCATCGCCGTCGATGGTGATGACTTCGAAGAGTTGCGTGTCTTCGGCGACGCGGTGGAACTCGATCCGCACCGGTCGGCCGAGGTCGTACATCTTCGGGCCGCTGACGGAGACGACGTAGATGGTGCCGCCAGCATTTCGGCGAGTGACTTCTGGCTCAGCATTCTTTTCGGCCTCGATCTTCTCGGCCGCGGCGATCGTCGCGGCCGTGGTCAGGCCCGAGCGGGCATAGGTGTGGTCGTGGCCTTGCAGCACGAGATCGACCTTGTGCTTGTCGATGATCGGTTGCCAGGCGGCTCGCAGCTTCACGTTGTCGCGCGACTTGGCCGACGAATAGATCGGATGATGAAACGTCAGGATGCTCCAGCGACCGGGGTTCTCGGCCAGCACCTTGTCGAGCCACGCCGCCTGCTCGACCTGCTTCTCGTTCGAGTTGAGCGAGACGATCCGCACACCCTGGTAGTCGAGGAAATAGGCGGTCTCTTCGAGTCCCGGCGGGCCGTGCTCGGGGAGCGCAAACTGCGGTCGCCAGTGCTGGCTGAGCGTCGGCTTCACGTTCACATTGAACGGCAATGTGGCGTCGGGTGGCGAGGTCTCGATCCCGATGTTCACGTACTCGTGATTGCCGGGTGTCGGAACGCTGGGAATCATGCCGTTCAACCAGCCTCCCGCCTGAAACCATTCGCCCCAGTGAGCGTCGTTATTGGCGTGGTTGATCAGATCGCCGGCATGAAGCAGGAAACGGGCATTCGGTGCGTTCACGAACGATTCGCGAATGACCCGCGACCAGAGCGACTTCACATCGTTCTGAGCATCGCCGAAGTAGACGAACGAAAACGGTTCCGGCTGATCGCTGGCGGTCGTGAAGTGAAACCACTCGCTCCAGTTAGTGCCGTCTCCCACACGGTAGGCGTACTTGGTCCGAGGCGACAGCGCGGTGAACTCGACCGAGTGATAGTGGGCGAGGGACAAGTTGCTGTGAAACGGCGTCGTCTTCGCTTTGAGTTGTCGGGCACGCTTCACGAACGAGGCGTTGTCTTCAGCGACGGCCACTTCCGCGAGGCCCACCGTGACCGACGAATCCGTGCGCCATGTGACGGCTTGAGACCGAGCCGGATCGCTCATCCACGTCAGCACGATTCGATCGGGCAGCTTTGTCGAGCGATGAAGCTCCACATCGGCAACCGGCTTGGTGGTTGCGGCGACAGGAGCGAACTTTTCGCTCGCCAGCGGTTTCGACACCTCAACGACGACACTCGCCGCATCGCATCCGGCGAGCAGCAGCAACAGGCCGGTGGCCGCCAATCGGCGAAGTCTCGTCATACTCATTCGCCTCGATACCTCGGAACGCAGACCACCTTCATCGGCTGAGACCGTATCAGTGGTCGAGGCCGTTGTCGAACCGAACGATCTTGTGGGGCGACGACAGCAACTCCTTGACCCTGCTCTTTGGCGACTCTTATCATCCCACCGCACAGGACCGGTGCCGACAGCGAGTTATCTCTGGTGCAACCGCGAGCGGTTTGAGTCGCCACTCCTTGCTCACGCTGCGGGTTGATATGGTCGTGACGGTTGTGTCAGTTGCCCGTCACGCTGGCGACTCGGACAGATGGAATCTTCGGCGAGCGATGATCTTGTTGGGCGGGCCGAGGGGGGAATGACCTGTCGCCGGTGTCGGTCTTGGGTCGATAGAAGCGGCGGTGGTTTCGGGTCTCGGGATGACGAGGGCCTTGCAATGCATACGATGGGAAAAGTCGGTATCTGGTTGGTGGTCGTGGCCGCAGTGGCGGCGACGATGCTGACTTCCAAGCTCATTCAGGTTCGCAACGGCTGGACCAAGAAGGCGTCCGTCGCCCGTGAGGAGTACCGCGCACTCGTGCCAAAACTGGCCGAGTTGCAGGAGCAACTCGATGCCCTGGAAGGGGACCGGTTCCGCGCATTGGAACTGTGGGGCAACTCGTCTCCACCCGTTCCGACGACCGTGCAGGCTCAGGGGGCACTGGTCGTGGACCTCGGTACTAACAGCGGCATCACCGAGAAAAAAGTGGTCTATGGGTTTGAGGTTCTGCCCGACAACAGCGTCGTCTATCGCGGTGACTTCACCGTTGCGACCGCGCGAGATGTCCAATCTCAATTGACGCCGAACTGGAAGGTGCGGAACCAAGATGGTGCGACATGGCAAAGTTCCAAGTGGCGCTGGCGAAATCAACTGCCGTCGGCCTATCAGCAGAACTTTGACAAGCAGATTCTGCTCTTGAGCCAACGCGAAGACGATCTCGCCGTGTGGCGTCGGTCGCAAGACGTGCAGACGAAACTGGTGGCTCAGTCCCAAGAGCAACTCAAACTGCGTGAGGCCGAATTGGTGGGTGGCGACCAGCTCTCAAAGAACGCAGCGGATGCCGTCGAACACCGGGAAGGCTTGGTCGCGGCGGTCGAGCAAGTGGAAGAGTCGCGGAATCAAGTTCTGACCAAGGTCGATGACCTGCGTCGCAAGTTGAGAACCGTGCAAACGGATGTCGATCGTCTGAAGGCATTGAACGTCGAGTTGACCGACAAGCTGCCACAGCCGGAGAAGGTTCAGGCCGCCAACAATCCGTAATCGGCGCCAGTCCACACCAACTCGCAGCGTGAGCGAGGAGGTCGGCTAGGACATCGAACAGCCGCTCCTCGCTCACGCTGCGGGTTGGTGTGGACTGGCTCAAGACAAGACGCCCCATTTCCGCCGCGCGACCGCGAGCTGTGTCTCACCGCGCGGCGGTGGCATTTTCGGTGAGAGCGCGAGGATCACGCGATGGGCTTTGAAGACCGAGACTACTTCCAAGAAGACCGCTCACAAGGCCCGAAATGGGCGCATGACACGCCGACAACGCGGTGGTTGATCATCGTCACTGTTGTCGTGTTTCTGTTTCAGACGGTGTTGACGCGGGAAGCGGGCTTGGATGCGGTCTTCAAGTTTGGTGCCCGCCGCATTTCGCTGATCGACGAATGGTTCATGCTCGACGCGAGTGCCACGCTGAGCGGCCAAGTTTGGCGTGTGCTGACCTACACGTTCTGCCACGACCGACAGTCTCCGTTCACGCTCGTGTTCAATCTGCTCGGCATCTGGTTTCTCGGTTCGCGTCTGGAGCGGATGTACGGCCCGCGTGAGATGCTGCTGTTCTATCTCGGCGCGGCTCTCTCGGCGGGCGCGCTCTTCACCGCCTTCGGTGCTTCAGTCCCGCTGCCAACGCCATTGGAGAGTGCCACCCCCGCTGTCCTCGCGCTGTTCACGCTCTACGCGATGCACTTCCCTCGCGAACAGATCCTGTTTGCGTGGGTCATCCCCGTTGAGATTTGGGTCTTATTGATGATCTACGCGGCGCTGGATGCCTACACGCTGTTGCAAGCGATGCAAGGTGAGGTCGGATGGCCTGTTGCCGCGTACACGATGGCACACTTCAGCGGGATCGCGTTCGGCTACTGCTATCACCACTTCCACTGGCATCTCGCCGGGTTATGGGAGCGAGCCGATCCTTCGCACTGGCGCAAGGCTTGGCGGCGCGGAGCGACTCAACGCAAGCTGCGCGTCTTCCAGCCCGAACCGGACGTGGACGATCTCGATGGCAAGGTCGATACGATCTTGGCGAAGATTCACGAGCAGGGATCGGACAGCCTGACCGACGCCGAACGCGCGACCCTGACTCGCGCCAGTGAGAAGCTGAAGAACCGGCCTCGCCCCTGAATCGGGGCGTTCAGACTCGTGCCATGTCACTCGCGGCTGGCACGCATTTCGTAGCCGTAGGCGGCTCACCTGCGTCGGCCGTGCGGTTGGTCACGCATCTCAGTCGAGCAACCTGAGCTACGAGTTCCGGCCAATGGCGGCTTCGTGGAACCGCCCGCCGAAGGCGTGCGCGGCATCGGCGTATGGCGTCGCAATTCCATCGCACGCCTGAGCACGCCCTCGGCGGGCGGTTCCACGAGATCTCTACTCGGCTACAACCAAAGCCAACGAGTCATTCCGTAACTCGACCCGAGTCACGGAATGGCTGGCTGCCTGCCTGAAGTCACTCAATCCCGGCCGGAGTGGCGAACTGGACTGGGTTCGCCACGAAAGTGTCATGCGCCTCCTGGCTACCGAACAGATACAGCCGGCCTTTGAACCACGCGGCGAAGTCGAGTGATCCTTCGACCACATCCTTGTCTCGCGTCAAGGCGACCACGTCGGCACCGTAGGCGGCGGGCGCATAGCGGGACGGTTCCTCGGCGAACTTCGACATCGCTTCCACGCTGGCGAAGTGGAACTTTTGACCGCGATGCGTGGCGTGATGATCAGGCTTGGCATCGACCAACTCACGCTCATCGTGCAGTGTGACGGGACAGAAGCCTTTGAGTCCCTTCATGCCGCCTCGTTCACGAATCTTCGAGATCTTCTCGCGAGTCGCCTCGTCCTCAATTCCGTCCAGTGGGGGCAGGCTCAGTAATGGGGAATCCGCTGCTGAAGGCTCTTGCAATGGCATCGCCAACTTCGACGGGGACTGTTCCGAAGTCGGACCTTTCTCGAGTGGAGGCAGGATGCCGAGCTTTCGCAGTTCTTCCGCGAACGGGTCGTCAGCCGCACCGGCTTCGGTTGGTCCGTTCTTGGGCGAAGCCCCGGTGTTCTTGTTAGCAGCCGCGCTGGGAGAATTGTCCTCATCGAGCGTCAAACCCGTGAATGGATCGGCACCATCAGAACTGTCTGCTTCCGCTTCGGACATTTCTGTGAATGGGTTGTCGGCATCAACGCTCTTCGTCGGCGCTGTCGGGAGCGTGAGGGATTGTTCTGCAATCTCAGCCGTAAGCGGCGGCAGTTCTGTCGCGGTGGAGACCGGTTGAGGCAGCAGCGGAGGCAACGAGACCGACGTGGGCGCAGCCAAGCTTGGGACGGTAGCGTTACTTACTTCCAACGGTGACGGCGGAAGACCGAAAAAGGCGCTGGCAGGGCGCGGAGCCGTGTTCAATGCGGAAGTGCTTCGCCCTGGTAGCAGGCCCGGTTGCTGAGGATTCGATGTTGTGCCACTCACGGGCGTCGCAGGTGCCTGGCTGAGTGGCGTCAGTGAGTATGCGGATGGTGCGGGAGTCGGCTCGGCAAAGACCTGCGCCGGTGTGTATTCCGCAGCCCTCGGCTGTGGTCGCGTATTGGGCGGCGTCGGTGCGACGTTGGGTTGGTAATTCTGTGGAGCGGCCGTTGTCTTCGCGTCTTTGTTTCCCGGAATCAACTTCTTAAAGAAGCCTGTCACAGGGTTCTTGCTCGGTGTTGGAGCGGGCGCAACCGGAGGTGGCGGACTGGCGGGGATCACACCCGTTGGCGATCCGCTGGGCATCGCCTGTTTCCCGCTGCCGTACTTTGTCTGAGGCATCTGCATCCGAGGTTGAGAGACGCCCGAGTTGACAGGTGCCGTCTGCTGCGCTGGAACACTGGGGCGCGTGACTCCAGAAACCTCGGGTGGTGTGCCCCCCGTCGGCATGGGCTGCATCGACTGCAGCTCGGGCATTTCTTTCCCGTCCTTCTCGTAGAGCAGTTCGAGCTGCTTCATGACCTCAGACTTGTCGCCCCTTCCGTTCGCGGCCAAGACCTGCGAGTCGGAGACGGTCTGGATTTGAAAGGAATTGCCATCAGGAACCGGTAACAATCGCGGCGGCTCCGTGGCCACAGAGATCGCAGGCTTTGCGGCCGCAGTTTTAATGGTCGCCTTCTTATTGCTCAGCAGAAGGGAAATCTTTCCGTCACCGAGCGCGATTTGCTCGGTTCCGAATAGCCCCAGCGCGGAGGGGACTCCAATCGCGGCGGCTCCCAACAACCACATTCTCAGGTTTTCGCGGCCTCGCTGATTCATCGCTTTCTCTCCGTGAGGACGTGCGGCCACGTCCGATCCCGCTGTGATGGCCTACTCGACGGCAGTGGCCGATCTCGCCGATCGGCGTCAGGCTCGCATTACTAGAACGCGATCAAGCCGCCAACCAATGACGTGACTCGTGCGGATATCTCATCGTCGCAGCGGTTGTTCAATATGTGACGGTTCTGCCGGCTGTGCGACAGAATCTGGTCGTGCCGAAGAGATGCCCCGCACGACCGGAACAACGAACAAACTCGCCGCAGATGGTCCAGCTTGCCAATCGAAAGAATGCCGGAGATGAGGCCAGCCGCAAGAGTCCTCTTACCGGCACCAATCCGAAGTGTGAACGAGGGCGTCGATCAACTTCGCCCTCGTTCACACTTCGGGTTGGTGTCTTCGTTCTTGCCGCTCGCACGACAGCGATGAACACGACAGCGATGAAAACGACGCTGCCCGAAGTCACTTGGAAGCAACTTCGGGCAGCGTGTTGGAGCGGAGAGGGAGGGATTCGAACCCTCGGTGGGTGTGACCCCACACTGGATTTCGAGTCCAGCACGATCGGCCACTCTGTCACCTCTCCTCGCTGGCGGGAAACTCGTTTCACCGAGTCTCCTGTGAGCGGGCGGGATAATAAGCGGGTGAGGCACCTCTGCCAAGCCTCTCTGAAACCTCGTTCAGACTTTCGCGGAAGTACGTCGTCAGGGTCGAAGCCTGATGCGCAAGCGAAGGGTCTGCTGCGAGCGTCTTTCGCTTGCGCGTCAGGCTTGGATGAGTCCGCTTGTAGTTTCCGGCCACCTCAGGGGCTCGCCACGATGAGACCATCAGGCAGGCTGTCGAGGAACAGTTGGCCGTAGCGCTTGGTCCGAACGCGTGGATCGAGGATCGCCACGAGGCCGGTGTCGGTGCGAGTGCGGATCAACCGGCCGACTCCTTGCTTGAGCTTGATGATCGCTTCGGGGACTTGATAGTCCATGAACGGGTTGCCGCCGTCGGCGCGAATCGCTTCGAGCCGCGCTTCGAGCAGCGGCTGGTCCGGCACACTGAACGGCAGCTTCGTGATAATGACGTTTTGCAGTGCGTCACCCGGAACATCGACTCCTTGCCAGAAACTGTCGGCTCCGAAGAGAACTCCCGCCGGATCGGCTCGAAATTTTTCGAGCATCAATGAACGCGGCATGTCGTCGCCTTGCACGAACAGTCCGTAATTGTGTTTGACGAACCACGGCGTCATCCGGCGAGCGACCTCGCGCAGCATCTGGTAGCTGGTGAAGAGGACGAACGCGCGGCCCTTCGTCGCATCGACGTACTCTTGGATTCGCGAACAGACGGCGGAGAGGTAATCGGCGGGGGACTCGGTCGGGTCAGGCATCCCATCGGGCAGGACCAGTTTCATCTGCTTGCGGTAATCGAACGGACTACCGAGTTTCAGTTCGTTCGATTTCGTCAGGCCGAGTCGCTGACGAATAAAGTCGAAGCTTTGCTGGCCCACCGCCAGCGTGGCACTGGTCAGAATCGCCGTCTTCACTTTCGAGAACAGTTCGTCGCGCAGGACCGGCCCGACATCGACCGGAGCCGAGACCATGCGGACACGTTGTTGTTGCGGGCCGCTCACTTCCAGCCAATAGACCGAATCGGGTGCCGTTTGCTGGAGCCACGAGTTCAATGAGTTCGCCAGCCCGATGCAGCGTTCGGCAGCGGCAGTGAACTCGATCCGTTGGTCGTCGCGTTGAATCGGCTTCGAGATCGCGATCACCTGCGCGGCGAGTTCCTTCAGCACGGGACTGACTTCGTTGACGATGTCGGGCGGTTTGCGGAGTCGTCCGTTTTTCGAACCGCTCGTCCGCTGATACTCCCGCAGCGTCTCGAAAAGATCGCGACCGAGATGGCGGGCGCGATGAACAAGTTGTTCGGCCTGATGCTGTGCCTGCAAGGCTTCGACGCTGGAGATCGGCAGTTTGACGAGCAGTCCCTTTTGAGTCCGGTCGCTGTGCAGCTTGTTCAGCATGTACTCGATCTGCCCGCTGGTGACGGAGAGACCGAGATGATCGGCGGCGACCTGTTCCAGCGTGTGAGCCTCATCGAACACAACCACGTCGTAGTCGGGCAACACGCTCGCTCCCTCTCGACGCAGCGCAAGGTCCGCAAAGAACAACGCATGGTTCACTACGAGTACGTCGGCGTTCCAGATGCGACGGCGGGCGCGATAGTAGAGGCAGCTCTCGTAAGTCGGGCAGGACTTTCCCAAACAGTTGCCGTGCTCGCTGCGAACCTCATCCCATACCTGCGGCAACGGTTTGAATGAGAGGTCCGACAGGCTGCCATCCCCGGTGTTCGACGACCACTCGACAATGTTCTTGAGGTGGTCCATTTCATCAGGACGTGAGAACAGCGAATGCGAGCGTTCGACGGCCCCCTTCAGGCGGCGGAGGCTCACGTAGTTCGATCGGCCTTTGACTAACACGGCGGAGAACTCCACCGGCAGGACCGCGTTCAGAAACGGGATGTCCTTCGTAATGAGTTGTTCCTGAAGGCTGATCGTATGCGTGGAGATCACAACCTTGCGGCGAGGACTTCCCTCGCCCTGACCGGCAGTCGCGGCGAGGATCGCGGGGACGAGATACGCGAAGCTCTTGCCGGTCCCCGTGCCCGCTTCCACGATGAGATGCTCGCCATTCGCAATGGCGTGTTCGACGGCGGTCGCCATCTCCAACTGCTGGGATCGCGATTCGTAGTGGCTGAGCCGCCGCGCGACATGGCCACCGTCGCCGAGAACTTGAAGGCTGTCGAGGGACACCGTGTTGCGTCCCTTGATTAGTGGAGTCGTCGAACAGCGGTCACGCAGATGTCGTCAAACTGCGCACGGGCATCACAAAACTTTTCAACCGCCGTGACGAGGCACTTCACCAATGCCTCGGAGTCTCCCTGGCATGAAGCGAGAGCCGTCATCAAGCGTTCCTTGCCGAACAGGACACTCCCCTCGTTCATCGCTTCGGTAATTCCGTCCGTATAGAAGACGAGCGACTCACTGGGTTCGAGGCGAATGACTAACTCCTCGAACTGCTGATCGGCGACCACTCCCAGCGGCATACCGGATTCATTCATGCCGATCAATTCGACGCGGCCGTCAGCGAGACGGCGGGCGGGAGGCAGATGTCCCGCGTTGGCAATGCTGATTTCGTTCGTCTTCGGATCGATGACAGCGAACGCTAGCGTGATGAATCGAAAGCCAAGACCGCTGGTGGCAACTTCCACATTCAGGCTGTTCATCGCCTTGGACGCTGAACACGCACTGAGCAAGTGATACCGTGCCGAAGCATGCAGCCGCGCCATAAGCAATGCGGCAGAAACGCCCTTTCCCGCGACATCACCAATCGCCAGCGCGACTCGTCCATCGGAAAGCCAAACGTAATCGAAGTAGTCTCCCCCCACGCTAAAGGCCGCTTCGTAGAAGTCAGCAAATTCATAGCCCGGTAGCTTCGGGGACTGGTCCGGCAGGAAACCAAGTTGGACCTGCGCGGCGAACTCCATATCGCGCTCGTAGTCGCGTTGACGGAGAACGGTGTCGTGCAAAGTCGCGTTTTCAACGGCCAGCGATGCTTGCACGGACACACTGACGAGCAAATCTAAATCGTCGGCATTGAACGGTTGCGAAACATCGAGCGTGCTGAGCTGAATCACGCCAAGTGCGGTTCCGGCTGAGTCCGTCAGCGGCACGCACATCAGCGAACGAAGCTGCAGTTCGCTCAAGCTTTCACTCGATCGAAACCTCTGGTCGCCCATCACATCGGCGCTGAGAATCGCCTGCCCATCCTGCATCGCCTGATTAACGACGGTCATGCTGATCGGAACTTCGTCCTCGTCACCAGGACGGCGCGACCACGACGCGCTGGTCCGCATTTTCTCGCTGTCACCCTCTTTGAGCAGAACGAAACCCCAGTCGGCCTGCGGAAAGATTTTGGACAACGACTTCAAAATCACCGGCAGCACATCGCCGAGTTTGAGCAGACGCCCCAGTGCCGCACTGATTTCAAGAACCGCCCGTAATTTGGCTTCGGGACGAACATTCAAACGGAGGCCGCGCGCCGACGAACCGGCTTGTAGGGCCGCGATGACCGACGAACTGTCCGACAGTGCTTTGATACCTGTGTGCGATCCCGCGGGGCCGACATCCTTGTTGGAACCATAGTCCGGATCATCGACCGTTTCTCGCAGGCTGTTCACCAGTGGCAAAACAGAATTGTTCAGGGACGCTGAACCCGCAACGGGCGCGGCAACAACTCGTTCGAGTTGGCGCAAGAACAGGAAGGCGTAGTCACAGACTTGCAGTTCGTCACCATCGGTCAACTCGGTCCGACCGCGGATCGACGTGCCGTTCACCTGAGTTCCGTTGCGGCTGCGCAAGTCCTCGACGAAATGTGCCCCCCCCGTCTCGATAATCAGAGCGTGCTGGCGGCTGACAGAGCCGTTGTCCAACACGACCTGACAACTCGGGTGCCTTCCCAGAATCGTGCGCTCGCCCGACAGGGTCAGCACCTGTCCGGCAGACGATCCTTTAGTGACTTTGAGAAAGGCCACGGCCACAGTTTCCGGAAGGGATCAGACGAGAGAGAGCAGGGGGGCTGGTATCGAATAGCCTTGTTCGGCCACGATCACAGTGCGCAGCGGGGCGGATGCTAACGTACTACGCGCGCGCCAGCAATTGGACGTTTTTATACCGCGTGCTGTCGTTGATGAGACATCTGAGCGGGGCGGCGTCAGCCCCCTGGTTATTGGGTGTCCGCCCGCCTCTCAAGAATCAAGGGACTGACACCGCCCCGCTCAGAAAGGTCTCAATCTTGGCCGCGAGAGGCATCAGCCTGCGTCGTGCGCCTGATCCGTTTGCGCCGCGACTATTCGGGGCGTTTGCGCCAAGGTAGCAGTCTGTCCCAAAGGCTGCCGCGAGTCGGCGCGATCGGTTGGCGTTTGATGAACCGTAGCAAATCCGCCGCGAGTTCGTTGGCGGTCGCGTAACGGTGACTCGGCTCCTTGGCCATCGCTCGCTGAATGATCGTTTCGAGAGCAACCGGAAGTTGCGGCCTGCGTTCTCTCGGAGTGAGAGGCTTCGCTTCAAAAATCAGCTCGGTGAGTTGTCGGCGGTCTTCGTGATCGAACGGCGCTGAGCCTGTG
This sequence comes from Schlesneria paludicola DSM 18645, assembly GCA_945862235.1. GTDB lineage: Bacteria > Planctomycetota > Planctomycetia > Planctomycetales > Planctomycetaceae > Schlesneria > Schlesneria paludicola_A. Next base: position 16,537 of record CAMAYU010000008.1, on the reverse strand, counting down.
ACCAATTCATAGAGCGTGACCCCAAGCGCGTAGATGTCCGTCGCGGCACTCGGATGTCCGTCGAGTCGCTCGGGAGCCATGTACCGCAGCGTGCCAACGGGTTGGTCATCCTGACTGGAGTTGCCCTCCGCCCAATGCAGCCCGACACCGAAGTCGGTGACGAAAATCTTTCCGACCGTATCGAGCAACAAATTGTCAGGCTTGATGTCGTTGTGCAGTGCGCCTTCGCGATGCGCATAGGCGAGGGCCTGCGCGACCTGCACTCCCATCCGAGCAAACGCCATCCAAGAGTCTCGCGAGATCGTGCGATCCGTCGTCTCAACCATCGGCTCGACGAGTCCCTTCACCGCGAACGAGCCGCTGCGTGCAATGCGGTGGATTTCCTCGGCCGTCACGAGTCCGGCAGGCTCACGCAAACGGCGCGTGACCCAACCGAGACTGACTCCCGCCACGTATTGCATCACGTAATACCAGTAGCCATCGTGTTGGCCGAACGAGTAGATCGGGACGATGTTGCGGTGCCGCAACCGAGCAATCGTCGCCGCTTCGTTGCGAAGTTGTTCGGCGCGCTGAGGCCGGTCCTCACGGAATCGCCAAGGGAGCAGCTTGATCGCGACAGGACGTTGCATCCCCGGTTCAAACGCTTCAAACACGATCCCCATGCCACCGCGACCCAACTCCCGCACGATGCGATATTCTCCGAGTTGCTCGATCCGAAACTCCTGCGGGAAGCGGTAACGCAGGACTTCAGACTCCTTCCGATCGCGGCAATGCTCGAGCGTTTCCACGAGCGGGAACAATTCGCGAATGTCGTCCGCGAGTTCCTTGTGCCGCTGCGCATATGCTTCGATCGACGGGTTGAGTCCAGCCCGCACCTCGTTCGTGAACAGTGTCATCAGGACATCAAGCTGCTCGCACGAAGCCAGACCGGCGGAGTCCAGTTGCGACGGAAAGCCATCGAGATTCAGCTCGGAGAGATCCGACGAGAGAGGCATGTCAGACAGACCATCAGGAAGAGAAAGGGGCGACAACATTTGGACGGACATCACGCGGTCACAGTCAGAATCGGGTGAGCCGGGTCCCGTCGGCCGCAATAGACTCAGGGCCCCTGCATATCAGGGATCAGTTGCAGCAACTTTTTCAGTCGGCCAAGCGCTCGCAAATAGCGGGCACTCGTCGCCTGTTCGGACATATTGAGGACTTGCGCGACTTCGCGGTTGGTCAGTTCTTCAAAGTGCCGCAGCGCGAGGACTTCACGGTCGATCTCGTCCATGCCTTGCAGGACGACCTCGATCTGTTTCGCCAACTCATCCTTGCGGACCGCGCTGCTGGGCGAAGTCAGTCGGCCCTGCAACGACAACGACAGCGACGACGCGGTGGAATCGGCGTCCCAGCCGCCGTGAATCGACAGCTCACGTCCGGCATCGCGTTTCTCGGCTCCAAGGTGGCGACGGTGCATCTCGATCAAAGTTTGCGTCGTGATCAGCCGAAACCAAATGAAGGTCGAATGCGAGGCATCGCGCAGGAAGTAACTCATCCGATCGACGGCCTTCAACCACGCCTCTTGCAGTACGTCTTCGGGATCAACGCGACCTCGCAGTTTGGGGTGCAGCCGCAGCTCGACCAGTCGCAGCAAACGCGGCCGATAATGCGTGAACATCTCAGCCAAAGCCTCGCGATCCCCGGCTAGGATGCGATTGATCAGGTCGGGAGAAATGTCACTCGATAGCACGTCGGGTTCCTTATTGATGACCGCGCCGAGTCTAACAGCCGGTTGAAATAACGTAGAGCGGGCGGCTCGCCTGCTCACATTTCGAGTTAGAAAACACAGGCGAGCCGCCTGTGCTACGTTTTTTTCAACAGCCAATTCGAGCGGTCGTCGCGGGTCTCGATCATGTCGTCACTCGCACGAGGATGCAAAGCTGCGGCAAGTCCACGCACGGCCACAGGTGCAGTCGCCAATGGGTGGTAGCCCTGTCGCTCCGCGACAGGAAGCGAGAACACACGAGTGGCGACTGCCGTTGATTCGAGGTGACTTGGCAGATCAACGCCCCCTTGCTGATCGCGCTTCCTGTCGCGGAGCGACAGGGCTACCTTCTCGGAGAATCACTTGCCCAGCAGTGTTTCGTTGGGGGACCACCCAATAACGACTGCACCCCACGGCCACGTTGAACCACCTCATCAGTCGCCTCAAATCGAGTTCAACGATCGCACAGCCATCCCTTGCCGAACTCCTGTGTCCGCAGCAACACTCTCCGCGTTCGCCTTGTTATTGACGTTCGCCTTGAGAAGCTCTGAATCTGAGAACGCAATTCCGTCAACTTCACTACCCAAAGACTCGACTGCGTGAGTCTCCCGCTCCGAAAGCCAGCATGCAAACACGCCCCCTTGGAAAGACTGGACTCGAACTGCCCGTCCTCAGTTTTGGAGCATCCTCGCTGGGACAAGAGTTCCGCAGCGTGCAGCTCGACGAGGCACTCAACAGTGTGCGTGTGGCACTCGATTGCGGACTCAACTTCATTGACACGTCGCCGTTCTACGGGCGAGGCATGAGCGAGGTGCTGTTGGGGATCGCCCTGCGAGGCGTGCCGCGCGACAGCTACACGCTCTGCACGAAGCTCGGTCGTTACGACCTTCCCCATTTTGATTTCAGCGCGAAGCGGGTGGCCGAAAGTGTCGATGTCAGCCTGCACCGGCTCGGAACCGATCACCTCGACATCATTCTCTGTCACGACATCGAGTTCGTCCCGATGCAGCAGATCGTGGATGAGACCATTCCCGCACTGAGGAAGATTCAGCAACAAGGCAAAGTTCGATTCATCGGCTTCAGCGGTTATCCCCAAAAGATTTTTCGTTTCATCTGCGATCAGACCGATGTCGATTGCGTCCTCTCGTACAACCAATACACGCTCCAGAACACACGCTTCGTGGACGAGTCCGTGCCGTACCTCAAAGCAAAGGGCGTCGGAGTCATGAACGCCGGGCCGTTCTCCGCTCGGTTGCTGACAAACGCTCCGCTCCCCGTGTGGCTGAAGGAACCGGAAGCCGTGAAGGCCGCCGCTCGGCAGGCCGCAGAACTGTGTGCGAAGCGCGGGAGTGACATCGCCAAGCTCGCAGTGCAGTTCTCGTGTGCTCACCCCGACATCACGACGACTGTCGCAGGCAGCGCGAATCCGAACAACATTCGCAACTGGGCGAAGTGGCTCGCCGAACCGATCGACGAAGAGTTGCTCCGCGAAGTCCTAGCCCTCTTCGCGCCGGTGAAGAACATCGGACACGCCGAAGGGCTTCCAGAGAACAACTGATTGAAGGCTCCGTTGGTCCTTCAACAGATAAGGTTTCGTGGCTTTCGGCAGGACCATCGCCTTGTTGGGGCTGCGAAAGCGGCAGGATCGGACCTGCGGCGTTTTGCCGCGCCGGCCCACCATGATTTCTCGATGTTTAGTTTCATTGTCTGTCGCTTCCGTGCAATCTGCGAAAAAGATTGCACAGAAGCGACAGACGAAGAAACTAACCAAGAAACTAAATTGAAAAGGCGATGGCCCTGTGGGGCAGGGTCGTCACCGTGAACACGCGGCAGGGTGAGCAGCCTCTTGAAGGAGCCCCCAGTCCGGCTTTTTCTAATGCCGGACTACTGTCCGGAAGACTTCTCTCCGCAAAGTGCGATCACGGACTGATGACGTTTCCTATTTGCGAGGAGCGACGACTACAATCCGCCTCGATTTTTGGGGGCCGGTTCCGTCGAGGAAGCCGGAGTCAGTAGAAAGGTTGCCTCGTGAAGGACGCCACGATGAAGTCAGGTCGAATTGCTCAAAAGTGGAGCGGCTCGTTCGTCCTCGTAGCCACCGTGTTGGCGTGGCCAATTGCGAGTGACGCCGCTTCGCTGGACGAACAGGTGCGAGCTATTCGCGCCGTCGCGGCGGAAGGGTCAGGACACGCGAACGCCATTGCGGCGGTCAAGGAGTTGTCGCGAGGCGATGCCGCCACGCTGCTACCGATTCTGAAGGCGTTTGACGACGCGAACCCGCTCGCCGCAAACTGGCTGCGTGGGGCGTTTGAAGCCGTGGCTGCACGGGAACTGAAGCAGTCGCACCCGCTCCCCACTCGCGAATTAGAAGCCTTCGTCTTAGATGTCGCTCGTCACCCGGAAGCTCGGCGGCTGGCTTACGAGTGGCTCATCAAAGTCGATGCATCGGCCAGCGATCGGCTTATTCCGGGAATGATTCGCGACGCCAGCCCCGAGTTCCGGCGCGATGCCGTGCAGCGGTTGCTGAATCGTGCGGAGAAGGCTCACGAGGACAAGAAGTCTGCCGACGCCATCGCGCTCTTTCGTGAAGCACTCTCCGGCGCGATTGACGACGATCAAGTGAAAGCGATCGTCAAGCCGTTGCGAGAATTGGGCGAGACCGTTGATCTGCCGAAGCACTTTGGATTCCTCACCGCGTGGCATCTGATCGGCCCGTTTGACAACACGGACAAGAAGGGATTCGACGTGGCTTACCCTCCAGAGTCGCAAGTCGATCTCACGGCCAAGCTGCCCGGAAAGATGGGCGATGTCGCGTGGGAGCATTACGTCACTGAAGACGAATACGGCGTGTTCAACATTGCCAAAAAGACGGCTCCCCACAAAGGGGCGATCACCTACGGATACACCACGTTCACGACGGACACTCCGCGCAGCATCGAGCTGCGACTGGGAACTCCCAACGCGTGGAAGTTATGGGTCAACGGTGAACTGGTCTTCGCCCGTGACGAATACCATCGCGGCACGCAACTCGATCAATACCGCGTGAAAGCAAAATTGAAGTCGGGCACAAACGCCATCCTCATCAAGGTCTGTCAGAACGAACAGACCGAGGATTGGGCACAGGATTGGAAGTACCAAGTTCGTGTTTGCGACTCGGCAGGAGCCGCGATCCTGCCCAGCAAGAACGCAGTGACGACCTCGCAACTGGACCGCTGAACGAACGACGGACTGTTTTTGACCGAAGACCTCATGGGCATTTCAAAACTAGCCCGACGCGCAAGCGAGGGCTTCACGATCATCGAATGCTCAGCCCTCGCTTGCGCGTCGGGCTAGTTTTTCGGGTCAGAAACAGGTCTTGAAATGCCCTCTAAACTCGGCGCACGCCGAAGGGATTACAGCATGTGGAACATGAGATATTTGCGGGCAAGCTGGATGGCTTCGTTCGGCATCATCGCGCTGACGGGACTGGCGAGCGCAGGCGATTGGCGGCAGTTTCGTGGGACTGACACAACGGGCGTTGCGGAGGATGCGTCTCTCCCCGTGACGTGGTCGGCGACCGAGAACATTGCGTGGAAAGTGTCGTTGCCCGGTCGCGGTCTGTCGTCGCCGATCATCATCGGAGATCGCGTCTTCCTGACTGGCTCCAGTGGTTATCGCCAAGATCGTCTGCATGTGTTTTGCTTCGACGCCAAGGATGGCTCATCCCTGTGGGAACGGCAGTTCACGGCGACCGGTCGGACCAGCAGTCATTCCAAAATGTGTAACGCCACACCAACGCCCGCGAGCGATGGCCAACGCCTCTTCGCCCTCTACTCCAGCAACGATCTGATCTGCCTCGATCTCGATGGCAACTTGCTGTGGTTTCGCGGGTTGACGTACGACCATCCCAACGTCAGCAACAGCTTGGGAATGGCGTCATCGCCCGTCGTCGTGGGTGACACGCTGGTGGCGCAGGTTGAGAACGACAGCGAGTCGTTGGCGACGGGCGTCGATGTCGTGACGGGTGTCTCGCGCTGGACGATGAAGCGTCCGAAGCGAGCCAACTGGACTTCGGCCGCAATCCTGAACAAAGGGCCGACGAGCGACGAAGACTTGGTGTTGCTGCAGTCGTCCGAAGGACTCGCCGCCGTGAGGCCGCAGACGGGAACGGTCGCATGGAATTACAAGGAGGGTGCCTCCACGATCCCTTCTTCGGTCGTGTCCGATGGCGTGGTGTTCATTCCATCGCAGGGAATCACCGCTATCCGGCCACCGACGGGAAGCGAGAACATCGAAGTCCTGTGGCGCGTCGGTAAGCTCGGCCCGGCAACTCCTAGCCCAATCGTCTACCAAGGCCGATTGTTTTCGGTGAACGGTGCTGGTGTTGTGACCTGCGGCGACACCAAGACCGGCGATGAAAAGTGGAAGCTGCGGCTGACTGGACCTTTCAGTGGATCGCCCGTCGCGGCGGGAGGTCATCTCTACTTTTTCAACGAGAAGGGAGAGGCCCATGTGGTGAAGCCGGGTGACGATCAGGGCGAACTCGTTTCGACAAACATCCTCGACGACACGATCCTCTGCACACCCGCGATCGCGAACGGCGCGATCTATGTTCGCAGCGACAAGTCGCTGTGGAAGATCGCCACGAAGTGACATCCAACACGTCATTGTTTGAAGCGGGGGGGCGACATCATGGACAAACTGTTCTTCGTCGCACTCGGCGGCTCGGTCGGGTCTGTCGTTCGGTTTTTGGTCAGTAACGCGATGAAGACAGCTTGGCCCGCTTATGCCTCGTCTGGAACGTTGCTCGTCAACGTGGCCGGTTCGCTGCTGATCGGCTTCCTGTTGGGAACCGCTTCCGAGTCGAAGGGACTTTCTGACTCGATGCGGCTGCTCTTGGTGACCGGTTTCCTCGGCGGCCTGACAACGTTCTCATCACTCGCGCACGAGACTGTTCAGCTTTCGATGCGAGAAGGCGATACCAGCCTGACCGTCGGACTGTCGCATCTCACCGCGAACGTGTTGCTGGGGCTGGCTGCGGTTTGGTGTGGAGTGTGGTTGCGGCAGTAAGGCAACCGGCAAGAGAAAGTCGCCCCGACACCCCGTGGCCGGAACGGTTCGTGTCACGGAGTGACCCGTCTACTTTGGCGAATCAAGTCTTGCCGATCGACTAAACGCTGTCGCCGCCTTTCACGGGCGGCGATACACTCCGGCCCCGCTTGCCAAGGACATCCCGCGTTGTCCTGTTTCTCTTTTGAGGAGTCTGCCATGAATCGACACTGGTGTTCCGCGAGGACTCTTTCGGTCTTGATGTTGACCGCATTCTCAACTTCGTTCGGTTCCGACGAACCCGCTCCCGAGAAAGCTGCCGCGCCGGTGCTCGAACCCGCCGACGACACGCAGGCCGAGGTGGCTCGACACATCAAGACGCTTGCTGAAGGGGACCTGCTCCAGCGGCGCGAGACGACCAGCAAGCTGCTGGAAATGGGCAAGGTGGCCGTTGAGCCCGTGGCGAAGGAAGCGGGTGAAGGTCGCAAAGAAACGATGCTTCACTGCTTCGATGTCTTGACGCGACTCCTCGCGTCCAACAATGCCGAGACTTCGGCGGCGACGAAAGTGGAACTCACCAAGCTGACTCAATCACAGAATCGGCCGGTTGCCTTGCGAGCGAATTCCGCCCTTAAACTGGGTGAGATTCTGGGAGCGCGTGCCGCCAGACAAGCGGCGCTTCCGGCCGGCCCGAACGTCGTGCCCAACGTGCAACTCAATGTGGCTCTCAACGGGGCAAACGGCGTGAAAATCCAAACGACCGTCATCAACAACGAACGCACAATCCAAGTCGAACGAGGTGACGAACGGATTGAGATTCGAGACAAGTCGGGCAAAGACATCGTGGTTCGACAAACTCGTACCGTCGATGGCAAACCCAAGACCGACGAGTTCAAAGCGGCCGACTCTGACGAGTTGAAGAAGAATCATCCCGAAGCGTTCAAGCTGTATGAGCAATACGCGGCGCACAACGGCAACGCTCAAATCGGAGGCGGCAATCTGGGCGGGGCCATCCAAATTCAAGTGGGGCCGGGACAGTTCGGTGTCGCCAACGGAGCGCGTCGAGTGCCCGCCGGATTCGGTCCCGCTTCCTCGGGAGGACGCACGATCCGTGCGGAAGACGCTGACGGCGAACTCGAAATCTCAGATGAGAACGGCCGCAACATAAGGATCAGGCTGACGAAGAAGATCGACGGCAAAGAGGTCGTCGAAGAGTTTAAGGCCGGCGATCTCAAGCAGCTTTCGGCGGAGCATCCCGCAGCGGCGAAGCTGTACGAGAAGTACACCGGCTCGAAGGCTCCGTGATGCATCCTTTATTTGTTGGTGAAACGAGCGTCTCGTCGGTAAGAACCGTCACCGACGAAACACTTTCGTTTCGAGCGTGCCACGCCAGACGCTTCCGACAAAAGCTGACTACAACGCTCCACTTGAAGTCAGCCGAGTCACTAGCGACTCGGATGTGCGGGAAACAGCATCATTCCGCGTTCGGCTCTCTTCACGCGGAGCGATGAAGGCGACTTTTGGCGGGCGCATCACACATGGATCACGGCTTCGGTGCGTCAGCCTTGGGCTTCTCGTCTTTCTGCGAAGCGTCGAGTGCCCGCTTGTACTGTCGCAGCCGCTTCTTCACGCCGGGATCGTTCTCGAGTTCCGAGCCGACCGCCAACTCGACGACACGCTCTTGAGTCTCAATTGCCTTTTCGACCTGACCATTGTCGAAGTACGCCTTCGCGAGCGTGTCGGCGATCGACGGATCCTTGCGCTCGGACAGATTGTCAGCCTTGAGCGCGGCCTTCAACGCGAACTTGAGCAGCTTGGCATCGGCCTTCTTTTCGCGATCAGGTGCGACCAGCATCCACGCCAAGTTGTTGAGTGCCTCGGGGTTCTCGCCGAGTTCCGATGCGACGAGCTTTTCGCCGAGCGAGAGGGCTTGGTCGGCGTTCCCTTTGGGACTCGCCAAGATTTGGAACTTGATCATCGAGAACTGGTCGGCTCGATCAGGCAAGTTCTTCGCCGCGAGGTCCAGCTCCGTCAGCAGATCGGCCGCGTCGCCATCGTCTTCAAACTTGCCGAACAAAGTCTGGAGCTTCTTGAATGTCGCTTCCAACTTCTTCTTCTGGGCGAGGAGTTCCTTGAGCTTCAAAGCCTCGGCCGCGATGTCCCACTTGCCGGTGATGACTTTTTCGAGCGGATCGTCCATCTGACCGGGATGCCCAATCCAAGCGATCAGCCCTTCGCCGTTCACGATGAATGCGGCCGGGATGCCCGCCTGTCCGGATGCCTCCATCCAGTTCTTGACCATAGCCCCTTCTTCGGGAGAACCGTCCTTGGGGACCGAGTCGAGAGCCACGCGATAGTCCATCTTGTCGCCCATCTCTTCAACGAACGTCGCGACAGCACTTTGGTCCTCTTCCAGAATCGCCACGCCGATCACCGTCAGTTCGTCTTTGTACTTCTTCTGCAACTTCGTCAGATGCGGAATCGTCGTTCGACACGGACCGCACCACGTCGCCCAAAACTCGACGACATAGACCTTCTCCTTGGCGAAGCCCTTGACGGGTTCCCCCTTCACAAATTCTTTCAGTTCCAATTTTGGAGCGGCCGAGCCGAGCGTCAGCTCTTGAGCGAAGACCGACGACGAACACCACGCAACGGACATCGACAGCAGAGCAACCAGAAGCTTGTTCATCGACGACAGACCTCCCTTTCCGAAGGACACCACGAGAGCAACTCAGCGCGAGCAAACCGCACCAACTGGCGCGGAGAGTAGCCGGACCAACACTCGCCAACAAGGCGAGTTGGCCGGCGAGAACTGGCTTCCGAATGCCCGAGTCCTCGCCCTACAATCTCGCCCGCTCCGAGTTGGTTCTTCTGTCAGTGAGATGCCGATGATGCACCGCGGTTTCAGAATCGTTTCGATTTGCTGGGCACTGCTCCCCGCTTGGGCGATGGCATTCGACCCGCCCGCTCCCGCCGATGCCGAGTTCTTCGAAGCCAAGGTTCGACCGCTCCTGATCGCGCGGTGTCAGGAATGTCATGTTGGCGAGAAGGCCAAGTCGGGACTGCGGCTCGATTCGCGCGAGGCCCTGTTGGCGGGAGGCGACAGTGGGCCGGCGGCTGTGGTGAGCAAACCGGCCGAGTCTCTACTCATCGATGTCATCAGCTATCGCAGTGCGATCCAGATGCCTCCCAAGGCGAAGTTGCCGGATGCGGAGATCACGATTCTGACCGAGTGGGTTCGACGCGGCTTGCCTTGGCCCAACTCGAAGCCTTCCGCGCCGATCCCCTCGTCCGACAAGCCCGATGCACCGCGCTTCACGGACGAGCAGCTTGCTCATTGGGCGTTCCAACCGGTTCGCCGCGCTGAGCCTCCCGCCGTGAAGGGCCTCGCGTGGGTGAGGTCTCCCCTCGACCGATTCATCTTGGCCGAATTGGAAGCGAAGTCGTTGAGTCCCGCGCGGGAGGCCGACCGTCGGACACTGCTGCGTCGCGTTTCGTTCGATCTCATCGGACTGCCCCCCACGCCGGAAGAGGTCTCTGATTTTCTGACCGACTCCGCGCCGGATGCCCTCGAACGAGTCGTCGATCGGCTCCTCGCGTCGCCTCGCTACGGAGAACGTTGGGCCAGACATTGGCTCGATGTCGCGCGGTACGCCGACTCGAATGGGCTGGATGAGAATCTCGCCTACGCCAACGCCTATCGCTACCGCGACTACGTGGTGAAGGCGTTTCGCGAGGACAAGCCGTATGACCAGTTCCTCGTCGAACAGATCGCGGGAGATTTGATGACGGCGGATGCCGCAATCCAGACTGAAGCACCCCTCACCCTAACCCTCTCCCCGCAAAGCCGGGGCGAGGGGACAAGAGGTGGAGCCAACAGAGTTGGAACAGACGGAGTCTCTACACTTTCTCTCAACCCTACACCTTCACCCCTCAACCCTTTCGACGCCCTCACCGCGACCGGGTTCCTTACGCTCGGAGCCAAAATGCTCGCCGAGGACGATCCGGTGAAGATGCAGATGGACATCATCGACGAGCAGGTCGATACGCTGTCTCGCGCAGTGATGGGACTGACGATGGGCTGTGCCCGCTGTCACGATCACAAATTCGACCCGCTCACCGCCGAGGACTACTACGGTCTGGCGGGCGTCTTCAAAAGCACGCAGACGATGGACAATTTTAGTGTTGTCGCGCGATGGCACGAACGACCGCTGGCGACTCCCGACGAGATCAAGCTGCGCGACGAGGCGGCGCAGCGAGTCGCCTCGCACAAGCAGATGGTTGAGAAACTGAAGACCGACGCGACGGAAGTTGTCTTGAACGAGGCACGGCAACACGCGGGGATGTATCTCCTCGCCGCCACGCGCGAGAAACAGAATGCTGATCTGGTGAAGCACGCCAAGCCGCGCGGAGCCGATCCGAACGTGACGGACATCGCCGGAGCCGTCCTGATCGAAGCCGAAGACTTCGCGCGCGGCAACGTCATCAAGGACCGAGAGACGTATGGCAAGGGCATCGGAGTCCTGCTCAACAAGGGCGAGACCCCGAACTTCACCGAGTACGACATCGACCTCGCGCGAGACGCCACGTACCAGTTCGAACTGCGTTACGCGGCGGCCGGTTCGCGACCGGTCAAAGTGTTTGTCGATGGCCAGCTTGTCAAAGCCGATGCCGCGAAAGCCGTGACCGGCTCGTGGACGCTCGAATCGCAAACGTGGTTCGTCGAGTGCCTGATCGAACTCAAGGCAGGTCGCCACATGCTGCGACTCGAACAACCGACGTTCTTCCCGCACATCGACAAGCTGCTGCTGGTACCGGTGGAGCAACAGGACTCAGCGGCGAAAGATACAAACACCGAAGACCCCCTCACCCTAACCCTCTCCCCGCAAAGCCGGGGCGAGGGGACAGAGCCAGAAGCGAAGACAAAGCCGGAAGCAAAAAACCTCACACCGTTGCCGTCGCTCGTTGAGCAGTGGGCGAAAGTGCTTGATGCCACACAAGACGATTCAAAGTCGATCTTGGCCGCGTGGCATCAGTTTGTGAAAACGAAGCGGCTCACCGTGGATGAGGCTTTGCCGCACAACGGCGTCGCGCGGTTGTTGGGAGATGCTCAGCCAGCGTCGTTGTCGGAGTTGGCCGAGCGTTATGAGCGGCTCTTCAATGATGCGGATCGAGCGTGGCGCGAACTTAAGGCGACCGTGAGCGGCAACTCAGCGACGGCGCTCTCCGATCCGGTCCTCGAAGCGGCGCGGATGTTGATCGTCGATCCGAAGGGGCCGTTCGCGGTACCGACGGACATTGAGAGCACGTTTTCGACGGAGGTCGTCGCCCGATTGAAGACGGGGCGAGAGGAGCTCAAGCAACTGGAACAAGCGGTGCCCAAGTTCCTCGAGGTCATGGCCGTCGCCGACATGAAGCCGGAGAACCTCAAAATTCATCTGCGCGGCAGTCATCTCACGCTGGGACGTGAAGTCCCGCACCAACTGCCGCGCGTGCTGACGGGCAATGTGACGCAAGCACTGACCGGAGGAAGCGGTCGTCTGGAGCTGGCTCAATGGCTGGCCAGCCCTTCGCATCCGCTGACAGCGCGGGTGATGGTGAACCGTGTCTGGCAATGGCACTTCGGCCAAGGTCTCGTTCGGTCGGTCGATAACTTCGGCAGGCTCGGTGAACGACCGTCGCATCCGGCGTTGCTCGATTGGCTGGCGGATGAGTTCAGTCACAGTGATGGGACTCCATGGAGCTTGAAGTCGCTGCACCGCCAACTCGTCACGTCATCGACGTACCGTATGAGCACCGCACACGATGCGAATGCCGCACTGGTCGATCCCGAAAACAAATTGCTCTGGCGGTTTCATCGGCAACGGCTGGAAGTCGAACCGATGCGCGATGCCCTGCTTTTCGTGAGCGGTCAGTTGGACGAGACTCCGGGCGGCACGCTCCTTCCCACCGCGAATCGGGCTTACGTGACGAGTACCGCCAACGTGAACCCCGCCGTCTACAACAGCAACCGCCGGTCGATTTATCTCCCCGTCGTGAGATCCGCGTTGTTCCAAGTCTTCACCGCGTTCGACTTCGCCGACCCGAGTACGCTCAACGGCCAACGCGATCAAACCACCGTCGCCCCGCAGGCCCTGTTCATGATGAACAGCGAATTCGTCCTGACACAAAGCCGCTCGCTAACGGAACGGCTCCTCGCACAGAACAGCCTCAGCACCTCGGAGCGTATCGGCGAGTTGTATGAACTCGCCTACAGCCGTCCGCCCACCGATGCTGAATTTTCACGAGGAAGCGCGTACCTCGAACGCCTGCACGCGACGTTAAGTTCGTCAGGAGTTGCCGCCAACGAAGTGGAGTCCAAAGCCTGGACCAGCCTCTGCAGAGCCGTCTTGGCAGCGAATGAGTTTGTATATGTCGAGTGAGTGAGTGAGTTACGAACAGAGCCATGGGCATTTTGAACGTGGAGTAGTGGGGTACCACGGTCACGGAGCATCGACGTGGCCGTGAGATTGAGAATCGGCCTTCACACCCTTACACCGCCACGCCGAAGCTCCGTGATCGTGGCACCCCACTTAAAAAAATGTCGATCGCCCCGTATTGCGAAGGAGTGACATTCATGTTTTGCAACGACTTTACGCCGGTTCATTCTCGGCGCGAGATGCTCAAGAAGTGCGCGGCGGGGTTTGGCGGGCTGGCTTTGGCGGGGCTGATGACCGACGAGGCGCGGGCGGATGTGGCACGAGAGACTCGGGCGAACCCGCTCGCGGTGAGGCCGTCGCACTTCCCGGCGAAGGCGAAGCGGGTGATCTTCCTGTTCATGCACGGCGGACCATCGCAGGTCGATACGTTTGACTACAAGCCGCTGCTGGAACGAGACCACGGCAAGCCGCTGCCGTTTGATAAGCCGCGAGTCTTCTCCGCCCCGACTGGCAACCTGTTGAAGTCTCCGTTTGCGTTCAAACAGTACGGCGAGAGCGGGGCGTGGGTGAGCAACATCTTCCCGCACGTCGGCTCGTGCGCGGATGACCTGTGCATCATCAATGGAATGCACGGCTCGAACTCGCGCCACGGCGGGGCACTGCTGGAACTGCACACGGGGAGCGACACGTTCGTCCGGCCGAGCATGGGTTCGTGGATCACGTATGGCCTCGGGACCGAGAACCAAGACCTGCCCGGCTTCATCACGATGTGCCCGACGCTGACTCACGGCGGAGTCAACGCGTACAGCTCGGCCTTCATGCCCGCGACGTATGCCGGAACGCCGCTTGGCAACGCGAGCGTTCCTTCGGACCAAGCGAAGATCCCGTTCATCGACAATGCCGAGAAACAGTCGCGCGCGTTGCAGCGACTCGAGCTCGACCTGCTCCGCGAGATGAACCTCGATCGAATGACAGCGACCGGTCCCGACAGCACTCTCGAAAGTCGGATCGAATCGTTCGAGCTGGCCTTCCGCCTCCAAACGACCGCGCCGCAGTTGCAAGACATCGCGGATGAGACCGAAGCCACGCAGAAGGCTTATGGACTCGACAACCCCGCGACGAAGAACTTCGGACGACAATGCCTGATGGCGCGACGGTTCATCGAACGGGGTGTTCGCTTCGTCCAATGCACTCACAGCTACAAGTGGGACCAGCACGGAAACCTCAAGGCGGACCATGCCAAGAACGCGATGGAAGTCGATCAACCGATCGCCGCGCTGCTGAGAGACCTCAAGGCACGCGGCCTGATGGAAGACACGCTGATCCTGTGGGGCGGCGAGTTCGGTCGGACGCCCGTCGCGCAGGGAGGCGACGGCCGCGACCACAACCCGCAGGGCTACACGATGTGGCTGGCCGGTGCCGGAGTGAAGCCGGGTATTCGCTACGGCAAGACCGACGATTACGGCTACTTCGCCGTCGAGAACAAGGTCCACCTGCACGACCTCCACGCGACGATGCTTCACCTACTGGGGATGGATCACACTAAGCTGACCTACAAATTCGCCGGCCGCGACTTCCGATTGACCGATGTGCATGGCGAAGTCGTGCATGAGATTCTGGCGTGAACCACACAAGGAAATTGAACTTGAGCGAAGTCGAACAACAACCAAGCTTGCCAGCCATCGATCCGCGTCTGGCCGATGTCATTCGAGGCCGTCGGACGATTGGAGCATTCCGTCCGGAGTTGCCACCGCGCGAGGTGATTCTCGCGGCGCTCGATGTCGCGCGGTGGGCACCGAATCACAAGAAGACCGAACCGTGGCACGTCGTTTGGCTCGGGCCGGAGACCCAACATGCCGTGATTGAGTTGAACTCGCGTCTCGTCGCCGCAGCGAAGGGTCCGACCGAAGCGGAGTCCAAGCGGCGGAAGTGGGCTGAGGTTCCCGGCTGGCTCGCTGTGACCTGCGATCTGGCCGACGACTCGCTGCGGCGTGAGGAAGATTACGCCGCGTGTTGCTGCCTGATTCAGAACCTTTCGCTGGCGCTGTGGTCTGCCGGAATCGGCACGAAGTGGACGACGGGCGATGTCACGCGGCATCCGGAGCTTTTTGACTTGATCGGGATCGACGCGCTGAGGCAGCGCGTGGTCGGGCTGATCTGGTTCGGCTATCCCGCAGTCACTCCCGCGCAGACTCGGCGTGAGGTTGAGTCGTTTCTGGTCGAGCGACCGTAGTGGTCGAACAACTTTGTATTGCGAGGTTCATCGCTAGGTCGATGCGCGAGCGAGGGCTTCACTTGCACGACGGTTTGCCCTCGCTTGCGCGTCGGGCTAGTTGTTGAGCAACCCCCCAACATCAAGTTGTCCGACCGGTGGGACGCGACGGGACTGCCTGTATTTCGCCTCCTGCGAACAAGCCCATCGTGCTCACGGAATCTGGTACCCGCACCGCTTCAGTAATGTCGTGAGGGCGATCAGTGGCAAGCCGGTGATTGCCGTGTGGTCGTCCGATTCGATCCGTTCAAACAGCGTGATGCCGCGCGCTTCGAGTTTGTACGAGCCGCAACAGTCGAGCGGCTTGTCGGCGGCGAGATAGCGGGCGATGGCCTCCACGGGAATGGAGCGCATCGTCAGGGTGGTCAGATCCACATGCGTGTGAATCAGTCCTTCGTGCCAGACGCAGACCGCCGTGACCAGACGATGCGACCGGCCTTGCAGCATCGACAGTTGCTCGACCGCCGCTTCGAACGACGCCGGCTTGCCGAGAATTCGACCATCCAGATCGACGACCTGATCACAGCCGATGATCGTGGCCAGCGGAAACGGCGTGACCAATTTCAACGCCTTCTCCGTCGCCAGCGTTCGCGCCAAGCCGATCGGCCCGATTCCATCCAACTTGAACGCGTCCTCATCCAGTCCCGAGGGATGGCATTCAAACGACAACCCCAAACGCATCAGCAGTTCCCGGCGGTAAAGAGATGTGCTGGCCAGAATCAAACTCACAATCGTCGCTCCTCATCAATCCCAAATATGCGGGAACCATTCGACTTCCGGCCACCTGTGCGGCTTCTCGTTTTACCGCGACGCCGTTGGCTTTGCGATGAAACATCGCGATCGCGGCCCAGGGGGTTGGCGAGGGATGCTAACGGCCCGTTGAAAAACGTCAGGTAAGCGTCGCGCTTGCCTGTAAACACAGTTGAAAAAGGGGCAAGCTAGAGGCTTATCCTGCGTGTTTCAACAGGCTGCTATTCGGGCCAAACTCAGAGGCTATCCGAAAAGAAAAGGCTTGTTTTCAGGGTGCCACGGTCACGGCTTTGCGTGGCCGTGCTTCGATTGTAGCGAAGA
>CAMAYU010000007.1 GCA_945862235.1 Schlesneria paludicola DSM 18645 | reverse complement strand
CGCCCGCTCAGCAATGAGACGGGTGTATCGTTCCCGGCTTTCGACGGAACCATACGGGCCCAAAGACACATCGCGACCATTCAGCCGAACGCGGGCTTGGCCAGAGGCACGATCGTGGGTGTAGGTTGGTACAACAGATCGACGAGTCATTTGCGCAGCTCCATCGCCCTGCGAACTGTGGTAAAAGTACCACTACTCGAGAAGCTTGTGAGCCGCGTCACCGACCACCGACAAGTACGCAACTATCGCAACAGGAGAAACTTACAGAAATGCACCCGGGAGGGCTCGAACCTCCAACCCTCGGTTCCGAAGACCGATGCTCTATCCAATTGAGCTACGGATGCGACATGGACTACCAACCATCATCCCGCAGGCTCGCCGCAGGAGCATCTCAAGTTCCACTCGAACTTGGAGATGAGAGCAGCAACTGGGCTGCAATGTGGCCGCACAGTCTACACGGATGCTTGGTGACAGCAAGCCTGAGACTCATTGACGAAATGATCGCATCCTTTTGAAGTGAGGCTGGCTGCGAGGACTTCGATGGCGATCGGGGATCGGAGTCTGGTGGCCTCTGTATCCGCCACTTTCCCCCTGAATTTGTGGCGAGAGGAGCGCTCTGCGGCGAACCTCTCCCGTGTGAGAAATTCCTGCGAAGGAAGGAATCCGCTCTTCCCGTTGGGATTGACCGCCGTTACGATCCCCGCCCTCGCAACGGGCCGGTGGAAGTTTCATCCGGTTCGTCTGCTCCGATTGAGTTCCTGCCCCATGCTCTGCCGAATCTCGGCGATGCGAAGTTCAGCGGGTTTTGCCATGCCGCGAAAGTGTTCGATTCGTTCAGTTCGGTAGGGTTCATCGCAGTGCCTCTCTGTGATGAACCTAGCCGTCGGATCGTTCTCCCGCCGCACGTCCTTCGAGGCATCCCCCCCCAACTCCAGCCCCTGTAAATCCTGCCGCCTGATTGACGAGAGGGTCTCGTTTCGACGAGTCATCCCGGCGGTCTCCGTGCTGGTTTTCAGCGTGTCACTCAACACCGAGCACTCGTGAAATTGCACGTGGCTCATGCCTTTCCGAATGGTCTCGGATCGTTTGCCGCGACCTCAATTTCTTTCCACCGAATGTGAATCAAGTCCATGGCAATGAACCTCGCAGCCGTCCGCAACATTGGGATTTCCGCCCACATCGACTCAGGCAAGACCACGCTCACCGAGCGCATCCTGTTTTACTCGGGCCGTATCCACGAAATTCACGAAGTGAAGGGGAAGGACCAAGTCGGCGCGACGATGGACTTCATGGAACTTGAGCGTGAAAAGGGGATCACGATTACCGCGGCGGCCACTCAAGTGAAGTGGAACGATCACACGATCAACGTCATCGATACGCCCGGCCACGTGGACTTCACCGTGGAAGTCGAACGATCGCTGCGCGTGCTCGACGGCGCGATTCTCGTCCTCTGCTCAGTCGGCGGCGTGCAGAGCCAGTCGCTGACGGTGGATCGTCAGATGAAGCGCTACAAGGTTCCCCGAATTGCCTTCATCAACAAGATGGACCGTGCGGGAGCGAACCCCGAGAAGGTCATCAAGATGGTCGAGGAGAAGTTGCACGTCATCCCTGTGCCGCTGCAAATCCCGATGGGCCGTGAAGCCGCCTTCAATGGCGTGGTCGATCTCATCACGATGCAGGCCGTGTTCTTCGATGGCGAAGACGGCGAGAACGTTCGCCGCGAAGCCATCCCAGAGGAGTACCAAGCTCCGGCCGCAGCCGCTCGAGAGAAGATGCTCGAAACACTTTCCATGTTCAGCGACTCCCTGATGGAGAAGCTCTTGGAAGCGACCGAAATTTCGGTCGATGAAATTCGCAAGGTCATCCGCGAGGCGACGATCGCTCTGCAAATCACTCCGGTGATGATGGGTTCTGCTTACAAGAACAAGGGTGTGCAAGAGGCGCTCGACGGCGTGATTTACTACTTGCCTTGCCCGCTCGACCGCCAGATGACGGCGATCGATCAACTCAAGAAACCCGCACCCGGAGTCGAAGTCCAAGAACCGAATTGGAATCGGGTCAATCTTGAGTCGCACCCGGATAAGCCACTCGTCTGCATGGCCTTCAAGACCGTGGTCGAGCAGTACGGGCAACTCACGTACACCCGCATCTACCAAGGGAAGATCGTCAAGGGCGACAGCTACTTCAACACGCGAACCGGCAAAAAGGTGCGGTTCGGACGACTCGTGCGCATGCACGCCAACGATCGTGTCGATGTGGATATCGCGGAGGCCGGAGACATCGTGGCCCTCGTCGGAGTCGATTGCGCGTCGGGCGATACCTTCTGTAGTTCAGAAGTGACGTACTCGCTGGAGAGCATCTTCGTTCCGGACGCCGTGATCCGCTTGAGCATCGAACCGGTCAAACGCGAAGGCGCGGACAAACTCGGTAAGGCGCTCGAACGCTTCCGCCGCGAAGACCCGACGTTCCGAGTGCTGACCGACGAAGAAACCGGCCAGACGTTGATCGCCGGCATGGGCCAGTTGCACCTCGACATTTACGTCGAACGCATCAAACGCGAATACGGCATCGAGTGCATCGTCGGTAATCCCCGCGTGGCCTATCGCGAAATGCCGACGCGCGAAGTCGAGTTTAACTACAAGCACAAGAAGCAAACCGGCGGTTCGGGGCAGTACGCTCACATTGTCGGCAAGCTCGTTCCGCTGCCCGAAGACAGCGCGATCGCCTACGAATTTGTCAACGATGTCACCGGCGGTCGCATCCCAAAGGAATACATCAAGCCGACCGACGAAGGCTTCCAGCGAGCACTCGTAAAAGGGCCGCTCTGTGAGTGCGAAGTTGTTAACGTGCAAATGATCCTCCAAGACGGTGGCTACCATGATGTCGATTCGTCCGAAATGGCGTTCGGCATCGCCGCCTTCGACTGCATGCGTGAGGTGCTCAAGAAGGCGGGCATCGGATTGCTCGAACCGATCATGAAGCTCGAAGTGGAAGTTCCCGAGGAGTATCAAGGGAACGTCACCGGTCATCTTTCCAGCAAGCGTGGTTTGGTCGGTTCGACCGAGACAAATCTCGGCATCGCCACGATCATCGCCGAAGTGCCGCTCGCCATGATGTTCGACTACGCCAACGAAGTTCGTTCGATGACGCAGGGCAAGGGAACGTTCAGCATGGAGTTCGCCAAGTACCAGATGCTGCCTCGCAACCTCGTTGAAGAAGTTGTCGAGAAGCGCAAGAAGGAAAAGGCTGATCGCGCCGCGATGGCCAAGTAGTTTGACCCCCGAAGTTCGCGGGGCGGGTTTCCAACCTGCCGCGCGGTAAGGCGAGCGGCAGGAGATGTCTGACCCCCAAAGAAGACGAGTCACTCCGTGACTCGAAGGTTCCGGTCACGGAGTGGCCGGTCTACTTTCTCTTGCCGGTCGCCTAACGACGATCACACGAAGCCCGGCTTGAGTTCAAGCCGGGCTTCGCTGTTTTGAGCCGGTTCGATTTGGCAGAATCTCACCTCGACCGATTCCTTCCCTCCCCCCCCCCACACTTGGAGACCGCATCCATGCTCGCTGGCGACATGTACGCACCTGGCAAAATTCGTCTGATCGAACAACCCGAGCCGACCTTGAATGCGTCGCCACCCGACGGAGTTTCGGGACAGATCATCTTCCAACCCGAGACCACGTGCCTGTGCGGGTCCGATCTGCCGTACTTCAACGGCTGGAATGAGTGGCCGATTGAGACGGCTCATTCGCTGCATGAGATGATCGGCACCGTCACCGCCACCAACGGAAAGCGGTGGAAGGTCGGCGAGCGTGTGCTCGCGGTCCCCGTTATGCAGCAGGGGTTGGCCGAGCGGTTCATTCTCGATGAGAACCGAGCGATTACGATCGCGACGAACGTTCCCGAAGAAGAGGCGTTGATGGCGCAGCCACTTGGCACGGCGATCTTCGCACTGAAGAAGCTTCCCAACCTGCTCGACCTCGATGTGGCCGTGGTCGGTCAGGGACCGATGGGCCAACTCATGAATGCGTCTCTGGCCAACATGGGGGCGCGTCACATCATCGGCATCGACTTGCTCGAGGACCGGTTGAAAGTCAGTCCAAAAATGGGCGCGACTGCCACCGTCTGCAACTCTCAGGAAGACCCGGTCGCTGCCGTGAAGAAGATTCTAAACGGCAACCTGCCCGACATCGTGATCGAGTGCGTCGGTCACGCCGATCAACAGATGAATCTCTGCTTCGATCTGTGCAAACAGAAGGGCGAGTTGCTCTGTTTCGGCGTGCCGCCTCAGATCATCGACGGCCTGCGTTGGCGAGACCTCTTCTACAAAAACGTCACCGTCCACACGTCGGTCAATCCTGACTTCCGACTCGACTTCCCATTGGCCATGCAATGGATCGCAGAGGGCCGGATCAACGTCGCACCGATCATCACGCATCGTTTTCCGTTGGCTCAGTTGCAAGAGGCGTTTGAACTCTTCCGCGACCGCCGTGACGGAGCGATCAAAGTCATCGTCGAGTTTCCCTCGAAGAAACCGTCTTGATGACCGGTCTTCCACAAGTTTTCACGCCACGCTTTGAAAGGGTTTCTGAGATGAATCGACTCTGTGTTGTCGCTCTTTCGCTGATCCTGTTCACGCACGTCCCGAGTTTTGCTCAGAGCAAGCCACTCAAGATGATCGAAGGCTGGGGCAGTGTCATCGACAAAAAGAATGACAGCAAACTCAAACCGTCTTCAGGGCGGTTAACGATGACGGTTGGATCGCCTCGCAATCTAAACAAAGTCATCAGTGATCTGTCGGCTCCGCGCGTGTTGCAGGAAGTCGAGGGAGACTTCACGATCCAAGTAAAGGTTTCAGGCGATTTCAAACCCAGCCCCGCATCGGCCGTCGCGCCGCGCGGCAAAGCGTACAATGGAGCCGGGCTGTTGTTGTGGTTTGATGAAGACCTGTTTCTCCGTTTGGAACGCAACATCTGGGTCGATGCTCCCGGTATTGAGAGCTGCCATCCCCCCTTGTTTGAAGTGATGGTGAAGGGTGCCCCAACGGGAACAAGTCCACCTCCGGCCCCCGCCACGTTCTTCAACACTCCCGCCACTTGGCTCCGCCTGTCGCGCAAAGGCGACAGCGTGACAGGTTCCGTCAGCCACAATGGGACGGAATGGACAACCGGAAGCTCGGTCTCAATGCCACTTCCCAAAAAGGTCTCTGTCGGAGTCGCGGCGGTGAATACCAGCAAGAAGTCTTTCAAAGTGAGCTTCGAGGAACTTCAACTCACGAAAGAGTGATGTAGGGAGGTTTCCGAATTTGAGTCCCTACCTCCAAAGCCTCTGACATGACGCTGGCCGAACAGATTGAACTGGCATGCCTGATCGAGGCCACGGCGCGGAAGGCGGGCAACGTCCATCCCGCCGCCTCGTTCGACGATCTCGATTACGCCGACTTCGTGGACGCCGCGCGTGCCGTGGCGGAACCGTTGGCACAAACTCGCGAGATCGGACTCGGTCGCGCGATCCTTTCGGCAATGAAGGCGACGCGCGCGGCGAAGGTCTGGTCGAATGCGAACTTGGGGATCGTGCTACTCCTCGCGCCGCTGGCCGCTGTGCCGGAAGGTTTTTCGCTCGTCGATGGTGTGCGAGACGTGTTGGCTTCCACCACGGTCGAGGACGCGGAACTCGTCTACGAAGCGATCCGGTTTGCTAAGCCTGGCGGCATCGGAAAGGCGGAGTCACAGGATGTGAACACTGCACCGACCGTGACGCTGCGCGACGCAATGGCTCTCGCCGCTGGACGCGACCGCATTGCCGAGCAATATGCGAACGATTTTACGCTCGTCCTCAACACCGCACACCATTGGCTGCATGAGGACTGGACGTGGCTTGGGCTGTGTCCACTAACAATCTTCAGTCGCACCGGCATGCGCGACGAAGTGCCGGTTGCGCCGTGGGAGGCCGCCGTCAAGAAGCTCCATCTGCGGATCATGGCCGACGCGCCCGATTCGCTCATCGTGCGCAAGTGCGGGGTGGAAACCGGCGAGCAGGTGCGACGGCGTGCCGCAGAACTCGTGGACCTCGACTGGCCGCAATCGCTCGCCAGTTGGAGTCGCTTCGATGACTTCGATCTCTGGCTGCGTAGTGACGGTCACCGGCTGAATCCCGGCACTTCGGCCGATCTCGTCGCGGCGGTCTTGTTCTCCGCACTCCGCGACGGTGCGATTCACTTCCCAACGCGAGACCATATCCTGTCGCACGCAGAGCAGTTGCTGTTCACGCCGAGAAAGTAATGGGCAGTGGGCAG
Source organism: Schlesneria paludicola DSM 18645 (assembly GCA_945862235.1). Taxonomy (GTDB): domain Bacteria; phylum Planctomycetota; class Planctomycetia; order Planctomycetales; family Planctomycetaceae; genus Schlesneria; species Schlesneria paludicola_A. Next base: position 66,404 of record CAMAYU010000007.1, on the reverse strand, counting down.
TTGAATCGGCGATCACGATCTGATGGTCAAGTCGTACCAATAGAGACGCTTCAAACGAGAGTTCAACATGACCGACGAACGTTACCGCGTGCGAGTCACCAAAGACCACTTGGTCTTCAGCGCCGCTCACTTCATCACCTTCAACGGCAACATCTGCGAGCGACTGCACGGTCACAATTGGCGAGTTGCGGTCGAAGTGGCCGGACCACTGGACGAGAACAGTTACGTCTTCGACTTCATCGCACTGCGTGATGCGACACAGAAGCTGGTCCACGAACTCGATCACCGCGTCTTGCTTCCGACGCAGCATCCGGCCATCCACGTGCAGGCCGATGACCGCGAAGTGACCGCCACGTTCGAGGCTCGCCGCTGGATCTTCCCGCGCGAAGACTGCGTCTTGCTCCCCGTCGCCAACACGACGGCCGAACTGATCGCCCGCTGGATGGCCCTCCAACTCCGAGACCTCATCCGCAATCATTCCGCCCACAAACTCAACTCGCTGCGTGTCGAGATTGAAGAGAACTTCGGCCAGTGGGCGATGTGCGAGATGCCTGTCACTTCAACGTAGCCTTCCTCGCTCCGCGTGCAGGCAGCCGTGCGCGAGTTCGGCGCTGAATGTTCGTCTTATACCTCGCGCGGGCAAGAGTGAGGCCAGTGTCTCGTTTAATCGCATGGGCAACGTCCCGCGCGAATGCGGCAAAACGGCCTCCAACGTCGCTCGACGCGCGGGGCGTTGCCCATGCGGCGAAACCACCGAGCGGCATTCAAACGCTACTGTCCCAACTGAACGCACTTCAACGTCTGCTCATTGCGGACGTAGAGCCGTCCGTGGGCGAGGGCCGGTAGCGCGCGAGTCGTCCCGCGCAGCAGACTGGCGGTGGCGAGTTCTCGGTACTCGGACTTGTTCAGTTCAGCCAGCCGCGCCGAGCCGTTCGTGTGCATGACGAGCAGCTTGCCGTCAGCGGCGATCAGTGTTGCATAGGCCAGCCCCGACTTGGTCCAGTGGACCTTGCGCGTCTCGGGATCAAAACACTTCAGCGAGATCGGGCCGCCATCCTGGCGGCCATCAATTCCATAGACCGCGCCGTCGTGAACGATCGGCGTCGTGTACTGGCTCGAAAGCACTTCGTCCTTCCAGACGTTCTCGAACTTACTAGCAGTCATGTTCAGGAGTTCGGCTCCGATTCCGTAACTGGCTGTCAGCAGCACGCGATTGCCGATCACGACCGGGACCGCACCGTTGACTGTCGGTCCGCGCTGCCCAAACGGCGTGCGAGCCAACTCTTTTCCCGTGGCCGGATCGAGCGACACGAGGTTCAGCCGCGTGATGCAGAGAACCACGCGCTGGTTTTCCAACTTCGTGACGATCGGCGACGAGTAGCTCGCTTGCTCACTCGTGGTCTGCCAGACGGTCTTGCCCGTGTTGAGGTCGAATGCGACAACACCCGCGCGGTCTTTGTCTCCGCCCACATTCAAGATCAGCGTCTTGCCTTCCACCAACGGCGAGCTTCCCGCGCCGAAGTACGCCGACGGGACATGGAACTCGGTTTGAGTCTGTCGCTGCCAGACCGTCTTGCCCGTCTTGATGTCCACGCAATAGAGACCGCCCGCCGCAGCGAGGGCATAGACGCGGCCTTGATGAATCGTGGGGACGGCTCGCGGCCCGTCGTCCTCGACGATCGCGGGTTGGAACGTGGTCGGAAAACCCTGCGACCACAGCGGCTTCCCCGACTCCGCGTCATACGCGGTGAGCGTGTCTTCATCCGCAACGCGATGGAACAGCACGGCCACTCCGCCCGCCACAGCCACTCCCGCGAAGCCCGATCCCACCTTGGCTTCCCACAGAGAACGTGGACCGTCAGCCGGCCACTTGTCCGCCAACTTCTCATCGATACAGATGCCGTTCCGATTCGCACCCATGATCTGCGGCCAATCGCCGCCCCACGCGTCATCCGGCTTGAGGAAGCTCATCACGACGGCCATCGTCCATGACAGCATGAGGGCATGTGCGGAGTGAGTGGATCGCAGAACAAGTCGGCTCGGCATGGTGGACTCCAGCTAAGTGAAGTCGTCCGGATCCCTAGCAGCCTGTTGAAAAAACCGTAGCACAGGCGGCTCGCCTGAGTTTTCCAACTAGAAATACGAGCAGGCGAGCCGCCTACTCTACGTTTTTCAACAGGCTGCTAGGTCCGGACGAAATTGGCGATGGCGATTCTGCACCGACTCGTCCGGACCTAGGTGGCCGGACTATGAAAGTCGAGACGTTGTTTCAAACTCGCTCTTCACGAGTCCCACTCAGTGTTGCACGAGTGGCACCGGAAACCGGTGATCGTCGCCGTGCCGGGGATCTCTAAGCCTTGTCGATTGACTCGGGCATCGTCGAGTTGCAGTGGTTCGACCGCGTGCGAGCGACATCGACAGCACTGACGATTCGAGAAGAGCAACCGTGCCCTAGCGATCACGTCCAATCGGGGAGCCTTTGCGCAGAGCGTTCGGTCTGGGACCGAGTGGCTCTCAGCGGAACTCCGTCTGCGAGATCGAGGAAATTGCAGGAGACGCGGTTCGTCCAACACGGCGGTCGTGACAGCTTCGCACTCGTCCGGCCAATACACACTCAGTCGGCTCATCCTTGAGCTCCTTGAAGAGGGGTGAGAACTTCCCCAAGAAGTACTGCTCAAGTTGAGCGGCCTCCGCAGGGAGCGACATCTTGTCGAGTTCGGGTGGGTGGCCAGCATCGCGAGTGAAGGGTGGCCGGGATGGACGGGCGGGAAAGTACCGATTGTCCCACCGCCGGACAAGGTTGGGTTGCAGCAATCGTATGGGTTGCAGCAATCGCGATGAGCGATACGGGGGCGAAGTCTGGCTTTCGGATTAGCCGGACGTCGGGCGTGGCTGTCCTCGGGCAGGTTACAAACCGACTCACGGTGCGGTGGCTCAGGTCGATTCTGGTTCAAGTCGGTTCATTTACTTGTTGCGGCATCTCCTGTTGACCGATTTCGTGAGGTGGCATATTCGTCACGAGTTCGTGCAAAGTTCAATAACCCCGCCCGATGACGGATTCCTTTCGTAGAGACGGTTGCTTATAGTCCGAGCTGTCTCTCCCTTATGGAGTTCTCGGCATGTCGGCATTTCTAGTACCGCTCGACCCGGGTCTGTGCCTGATCCCCCTTGAGAAAGCCATCGTGCTGATCGGCCGACAAGCCGACTGCGATGTCTCTCTAACGCACAGCCGTAAGGTCTCCCGCAAACATTGCTGCGTGGCGCAGGTCGATACGGCCTTCGTGGTGCGCGATCTTGGCAGCACCAACGGCGTGTTCGTGAATGGCTCGCGCGTTCGCAAAGAAGCGGGACTGATGTTCGGTGACGAGCTGGCTATTGGCGACGTGCGGTTCCGCCTGCAAGCCGAAGCTCCGTCGAACAAAGCCGGAGCGCAAAAGGGGGGCGACGCTCGCAAGACTTACGAGGATCCAGCACTCGCACAGCAGCAGGCTCGACCACTGCCGCCGATTCAGATGAATCCGAACGGCCCCGTCCCGCTGCCAGAGATGGGTCAGGACTTCGCTGTGGAAGCGTCGATGGTGCAGATGAAGCCGGTGCGACGAAACGGCACATCGCCCGACAGCCATCTCCCTGTCGTCGAGTTTGAACGCGAAGACGACGTGATGCCATTGGCGTCAGATAGCTTCTGAGTCGCACGCTCTCAAGATTAGAGGGCATTTCAAAACTAGCCCGACGCGCAAGCGAGGGCTTCACCATCGTCGAATGCCCAGCCCTCGCTTGCGCGTCGGGCTAGTTTTTCGAGGCAAGAACAGGTTTTGAAATGTCCTCTAGGCGAGCGGGGCTGACGCCGCCCTGCTCGCCTCGTTCTTGCTCACGCTGCGGGTTGGTGTGCCTTCACGATCGGGTTCGTCAGCGTGCCGATCCCGTTGATCTCGATGCTGACCGCATCGCCGTCTTCCAGCGTGAAGTTGTCGGGCGGAACGACGCCTGTCCCTGTGAGCAGGAACGCGCCGCGCGTCATCTCGTTCTCCAGCACCAGCCAGCCGATCAACTCTTCAAAACCACGCTTCATCTGATCGAGATCGGTCTCGCCGCTGAAGACCACCGCACCGCTTCGCGAGATCGACAAGCGAATTTTCGTCGCGGGGCGATCGACTGGGCCTTCGGGAATCCAGACGAACGGGCCGAGGCCGCAGCACTGGTTATAGACCTTGGCTTGAGGCAGATACAGAGGGTTCTCGCCCTCGATGTCTCGCGCGGACATGTCATTGCCGACAGTGAAGCCGACCAACTTGCCGCTCGACGAAATCACGAGCGCCAGCTCCGGTTCCGGCACCGACCATTTGCTGTCGGCTCGCACGCGGAGCGGCTGGCCGGGGCCGGAGACTCGGCTGGCGGTTGCCTTAAAAAAGATCTCCGGTCGCGGCGCGGTGTAGACCTTGTCGTAGTGCGACGCCCCAGCCTTCGATTCTTCCATGCGAGCGACTTGGCTTCGTTTGTACGTCACGCCCGCCGCCCACACTTCCTGCTCGTCGATCGGCGCGAGGACCGTCACCAACCGCGCGTCTAGTGCCGGGGCGTTCTTATCGACCAGGAACTTCGTCATCCCGATCGGATCGGGCGAATTCAACACGTCCATCAAACTGCGGACGTTCTCGACCTGCGTCAGGTCCAGCACTCGAAACCGCCCGTCATCCTCGACGCGCGCCACTCGAACAGAGTTGTCAGCCAGCTTGAGCTTCGCCAATCGCATGTTGTTTTCCTTCGGTGATGTTTCGCCCGCAGTGACAAGCGAGCAAATACTGGAGCCGGCCAAGATAGCCCCGGCTCATCACGGCAGGAAGTGAGATCACAGCGTTGACGCGAAGTGAGGCCACAATTCGCGAGTCAATCACATCGCGTCTTGGCTCTACCAGTTGATCTCGAAATTCGCGAAGCCGCCGTGGAAGAACAGGTTGCTGTCGGCGGCGACTGATCCTGCGCCGGTGATGACGTTCGAGGTCAGCATCTGAGGTGCGGCGGTCGCTGCTCCGTTAAACCACATGGATTGATAGCCGCCTCGCACCGACAGCCAACATGTGATGCGGAGCGTGGCGGACAGCCCCACGTCGCCGAGGAACGCGATCTGACTCCCGCTGTCGGCAAACGACGGCAGGACTCCCGGTATGAGCGTCGTCACTGTTTGCTGTTCGACAAAGTTGTTCAAAACGGCGTACTTGGCCCAGCCACCGAATTCCAAGCGGCAGGATCGAAAGAAGACGGCCTCCGCTCCACTCTGAAAACCGTAGGCATGATTCGAGGCTCGAATCCGTTCTGTCATGCCGGTATCGCAAATCTTGTGGAAGAGCTGCTCTTGCAAGTCGAAGTAGCGGACGCCACCGATGACCGTGAACCACGGAGACCATTCGCGCCGCAGATTCAGTTCGCCGCTGGACATGGATGAGTTGAAGAAGTTGGTGACATCCATCACGGGGAAGTTGATGGGCGGCGTAGTCAGCAGTTGAGACGCGGCGAGCGTCGCCGTTTCCCCGCTGAAGCCGCTCACATGAAAGAACAATCCTTGGAGGTCCACATTGGATCGGTTCAGGTTCCGCCAGGTGAGGTCACCTTGCAGCCCCGACTGAAATCCGGGGTCGAAGTCGTGAGCGTTCGTGGGCGTCGCACCATCCGTGAACGCTTGAGAATCGGGGCGGCTGCGGTGGAGGAACACCATTCCTTTCCGAAAGGTCAAACGAGACGGCCCACAGTCTGCATTCAAGCAACCCATTCGGGGCAGGCCGAAGTCGCCGGGCGGAGGCCCTCCCGGCTCCGGCCCAGGATCGCCACCATCCGGACAGGACTGCTCGCACGCGGAGTTGGTAACACCGTAGCCGCTCGTCAGTGAATGGCCTGCGGGGGCGAGCCGATAGTCGCCATAAGGAGAGCGGGCCGCGCCGTCATTCATCCGCGACGAGACGCTGGCCGGACCGCTGAAAACTTGTGCGTCGTACTGAGGAACGCTGGGCTGCGCCGAGTACAGATCGGAAAAGTGCGTCTGCCCTTGCGAGGGCGTGAGGTCACTGACCAGCCACACGGCGCATATCAAGAGTCCAACACCGTGGCCGCGCGTCATCTGATTCGGTCCGACCGCTAAAGCATCCTGTTCGACGGCATTGCTATGGCTGAACGGCGAGTAGCCGAGCTGCCACAATCAGCGTGCCCAAGGCGTCAGGCTTTGGTCTGCGGTAAGACAACACCTGACGGCCACCGCGGTCTAACAGCCTATTGAAAAACCATTCCACCGGGCTTGCCCCGGTGGAATCAGGTCTTTGCACTACTCATTTCCACTTGGTTACGGAAGGTGCAAAGACCCGCGAGCCACCAGGACAAGCCCGGTGGGGTGGCTTTTCACAGACTGCTAGTTGAAAGTCCAACTCGCCGTGCTTGATCATTTCGGGCTAGGGCACCAGCACAGTTGACGATTTTCAATATGACCGTCAGCACCGTTGCATGTGGATCGGGAGCGAATGCCTCTCGAATGAATAGCCCCGCTCGCGGCAGTTGCCGCCGAAGCGGGCTCTCGGCCCTTTGGCGAGCGGCAAAAGTTCGCGGACGTGCAACGTAGGATGGACGCCTGCCTCGTCCGTCCGAGCTTGCCCAGAAGAACCGGACGGACGGGGCGTCCATCCTACGAGTAAACTCTTCCCGGCTGCTCGGCCCAGTTACTTCACGCGGTTAGCGATGAGACATCCGAGCGGGCCGCGTGAAGGATATCGGTTCCACTCATGATCGTCCGGAGACTCCCATCAGCAGTCGCGACCAGATTCCCACCGGCAGATCGGGACGGACGACTGATTCAGGTCGTCCTAACCGGGCGAGGACATTGGCGGCGGCAAGGTATCCGCTGCGCACAGCCCCCTCCATCGTGGCTGGCCAGCCGGTTTGAGTCCAATCGCCCGCGAATTGCAGGTTGGCAATCGGCGATTGCTGCGTCGGTCGCAACGCATCCACACCCGGCAGCGGCGAGAAGACCGCGCGATGCTCCGTCACTTGGCGCGAGTGAAGCAGCGTCGCGCGAGCGGTCTCCGGCCAGATGCTCGTCAGCTCCGCCAACACCTGTGCGAGGATGGCTTCCCGCGACTGTCCCGCCAACTCGCGACTCGCACTGATCACGATCTGATAGTAGAAGCCGTTCGAGGTCGCGGTGGTCTCCGGACACCAACCCGCAATGTGAGTGCGGATGTCAGTGTCTTTCGAATGGGATCGCTCACGCTGCGGGTTGGTGTTGAAGCTCGTCGGAACGAATGCCGTTCCCAGAGCTGTTCGATTGAACATCCACTGGCAAAGCCGATCGACCAACACCGCGTGAGGCAGTTCCGTGATCGGCCGGTCAAACCAAAGGTGAACGCTGGAAATGGGGGCCGCTTCCAGGCGTTCGATGCCCGTTAGATCGCGATGCGCCGCGAGTGATTCGGGCAGGACCGACCTCACGCGAAAGAATGGCAACGCGAGAATAAACTCATCGCCGCCCACGGTTTCTCCAGATGACATCCGCGCCGCGCTCACACGCCCCTCTTCGATCTCGATCCGCTCGACCGCCGTTTGCAGGCGGATCGTGGTCCCGCGCGAGATCAGCCACTCGGTCAACCGTCCGCCATACAAGTCATCGAGCGGCACCGTTGGGATCTCGACGAACCAACCGTCACGATGCGCGAGGAACGTGTCCACGAAGACCTTCCGCGCGTGCTCAACATCAATCCGATCGAGCGATTCACTGAGAGCACTGACCAACACGACCTGCCAGAAGCGACTGATCGCGACGGGCGTCTGACCATGCCGTGCGAGCCACTCTGAAAACGGGAGCCGCCGTTCTTCGGCAGTCACTCCTCGGGCGAGAGCCTTCAAGCCGCGAGCTAGCCAGAATTTGTCGTGCCACGTCAGATAACTCAACCGCGCGAAGGCTCCCACCAGATGAAACGGAGCGGGCAGCGAACTGGCCGAGAATTGATCGACTCGTCCCTCGGGACCGATGAAGTGCAGGGTCGCCTCGCGCCGGAAGAACTCGGCCAGTCCGGTCGTCTCGCAGAAGTGACGGAAGTTCGTGCAACAACCGAGCGACACATGCTGGCAGTTGTCGATCGACATCCCTGAAACAGGATCGAGAAACGAACTGGCTCGCCCACCGAGTCGCGGCCGTGACTCCAGCACCTCGCACGGCAACCCGCGCTCGGTCAACGCGACCGCCGCCGCCAATCCCGCCAGTCCGCCGCCTGCAATCACGATTCGCATGTTCGTCTGTGATCCCTCAAAATAACGTCGCCATGTTCGATCGTGGCGAGAGAATATCGGATGCCCTACGCATTGCGATGCCGTCGCACACCGTGATGGAGAAACTGTTGAGTGACCGATATGCTCGCGATGGCTTGGTGTTGAACAGTGAGCCAATCGCCGCCGTGGTTTGGCGAATCGAGTGCCGCGTCCAAGGTTGTTCCGATGAACCTCAATCTCGCTCAACAACTCGGATCAGCCCTCGTTGGCGGAGGGCGTATGCTGGCCGATGCCGCGCTCGACTTCGTCTATCCGCCGCGTTGTCTGTTGTGTGACGACGACACTCTGCCTGGATCGAATGCGACGCGCGGTCACGTTTCCTTTTGTGGAGACTGTCACGCGAAGCTCAGACCGGCAACCACGAATGCCTGTTGTCGCTGCGGTGCGCCGCTCGGGCCTTACTCACCATCGGGGGAAGGCTGCACGCTGTGCATTCGCGAGCGCTTCGCCTTCGATCAAGTGATTCGACTTGGCCTGTATCGCGATGAACTCCGCGCCGCCTGTCTGATGGCGAAGAGTCCCACAGGTGCGTTGATGGGGCGAGCGCTGGCGAGCGAACTGGTCACCGCGCAGCGTGAGGCTCTCACGGCACAAACCTTCGACGCGGTCGTCCCCGTCCCCGAGCATTGGCTGAAGCGACTCGCGCGGCCTCAGTACGCGGCCGAGACCATCGCTCGCGAGTTGTCACGCCGGTTGAAGGTCCACCTAGCGACCGGTATTCTCGCCAAGCAACGTTGGACTCCCAAGCAGGCCCACAGTTCACCGGCCGAGCGGCGAATCCAACAGCACGGCGCGTTCGGCACTTTGAAGCGAACAAACTTGCACGGCCAAACGTTGCTCGTCGTGGACGACATCCTGACGACCGGAGCCACAGCTCACGAAGCGGCTCGCACGTTGAAGCGGGCCGGAGCCAAACGCGTCGTCGTAGCCGTGATTGCCGTCAGCCCGCCGTAGGTGTGACAGTTTTTGAAGTCCGGCTGACAAAGCTAAGCCGGACTTCGGTCGTTTGCCCTGTGGCATGTTGCCAGCCTTTGTTCATGACAGCCTCGGAGATCCCCCTCGGTGACAGCCACTTCGACGATTCGCATCGCCACACGTTCCAGCAACTTGGCTCTCTGGCAAGCTCACCACATCTCGGACCTGATTCGAGCCACCTCACCCGAGATGACTGTTGAGCTGGTCCACATCAGCACGGCGGGCGATCGTGATCAGACCGAGCGGTTGCGGGACCTCGGCAGTTTTGGAGTCTTCACGCGCGAGGTGCAGCTCGCGTTGCTCGATGGCCGTGCCGACGTGGCCGTTCACAGTTTGAAGGACCTGCCGACGGATTACGTCGAGGGGCTGATGCTCGCCGCGACACCGACTCGCGGTTTGACGGCCGATGCGTTGGTGATGCCGCTGAATCACACCGGCTCCATCGAACTGAATGCGTTACCCCAAGGAGCGCGCGTCGGAACCGGTAGCCCGCGACGGCAGGCTCAGTTGCGATACCTGCGTCCCGACCTGCAACTCAGTGAAGTGCGTGGCAATGTGGAGACCCGGCTACGCAAGCTCGACGAAGGCCAGTACGAAGCTCTCGTTCTCGCCGCCGCCGGACTGACGCGGCTCGGGTTGGGACATCGCATCTCGCGCGAGTTGCCTCCCCCAACCGTCTATCCCGCTGTCGGACAGGGAGCGATTGGAGTCGAATGCCGGACGGATGACATACTTGCGCGACGAGTCCTCGCGCTCATCACTCACTGTCCGACGCAAGCCGCTGTCACGGCCGAGCGGAGCTTGCTCGCCACACTCCGCGCCGGATGCCACGCTCCGCTCGGGGTCTCCACGCAGGTCGTTGATGACACTTTACGATTGGAAGCGGTCGTTCTGCCGCAGGATGGCTCAGATCGCTGGATCGCGTCCGCATCTGGCACAACCTGCGACGCCGCGTTCCTCGGCCAACAAGTGGCGCAACGGCTGCTCATCCAAGGTGCGGGACGAGTCCTGCATGGCGAGACCGCTTGAGTTCAAGGGGATCCGAGCTGAGCAGCCTGTCGAAGTGGAATTATCACGAGTACATTTGCCCGAAGTCGCCCGAGTCGAAGGCGCTGATGTAGTGCTGAATTTCGGGAGCATGGTCTTCGCCTGACCACACGATGGCGATCACATCAAAGCGGACGCGGCGTCCGAGCCAGCCTCGACGCTTGAGATACGCCAAAGCAGACCGCGTGATTTTTCGCTGCTTGGTGGCGGTGACGGCTTCGGTCGGATGCCCTGCCAACAACGTGGTTCGCGTCTTAACCTCGACGAACACAACCACATCTCCGTTGAGTGCCACGAGGTCCAGCTCACCGAAGTGATTGCGCAATTGCCGTTCGAGGATTCGATAACCGAGCCGCTCCAAAAATCGGGCGGCGGCGACCTCACCCCGATTTCCAAGAGAGTCGGACGGAAAGCAGGGCGACCAAAGGCGAGCTAACCAGTTCCACATTCGGACTCTCCCCGCGAAGTGCTTCGGACTTCACACGCTGGGTTGCAGTCTCCGTCGGTGGCGCCAAAGAAAACAGAGACTGCCCGTACTCCGAACCCGCGTAGGACTCAGAAGTCGGGCAGTTCTCAATCTTCTTGCCAACTCAAATTGTGCGCGACGAGCCGCCGCAGATTATTTGGCCGCGGCCTTCTTGCTCTTCTTGGCGGCGTTCTTGGCTTCGAGTTCGGCGATATCGACGCGCTCGATCAGCTTGGTCGCCTTGCCGATACGATCGCGCAGGAAGAACAGCTTCGCGCGACGAACCTTACCGTGCCGCTTCACGTCGATCTTGGCGATCTTGGGTGAGTGATACGGGAACGTTCGCTCGACCCCTTCCCCGGCGACGATGCGTCGGACGGTGAACATCTCGCGCGTCCCACCACCCCGGCGACCGATGACGACTCCGTTAAAAATCTGGATTCGCTCTTTGTCGCCTTCCTGAATCTTCGTGTGAACATCGACGGTGTCGCCGACTTCAAACACGAGCGGATCGGGACGCAGATACTTGTCTTCAACGGCTTTCACGTACTTGTTAATCATGTTTTCTCTTCCAACTTCAGTCCAAGGGCGGGGACTGCCCGCCTGTGATGAGTGCTGTCTACTTCGAGTCTCGAAATTTCAATGAGTCTGCCAAATTGCCTCGACTCGAAACGTGTCTTACTGCATTCCTGCTGACGAATCGGTTGTTGAAGAGCCACGTCGTTGACGTGTTCGCTCCAAACTTTGTTGCTCGCGCCAGCGGGCGATTTCACCATGATTGCCACTCAGCAAGATGTCCGGCACGACCATTCCCCGGAACTCGCGCGGTCGCGTGTACTGCGGGTATTCCAACAGGCCGGACTCGCCAAACGAGTCGTACTTGCTGCTTGTTTCGTCTCCCAACACGCCCGGCACCAGACGGATGACCGTGTCGATCACCATCATCGCCGGAACTTCGCCGCCGTTGCAGATGAAGTCGCCCGCTGAGATTTCGAGCGGCTTCAACCCTTCAGCAATTCGTTCATCAAATCCTTCATAGCGACCACACATCAGGACGAGTCGCGGGAATTGAGCCAACTCCCGGACCAGACCCTGATCGAGCTTTCGTCCTTGCGGAGTGAGCATCACCAGTTGTCCCGGCTGCGGGGCATCGGCCTGAACCGCCTCGACCGCCGCGTAAATGGGCGGGCAAGACAACAACATTCCTGGGCCGCCGCCGTATGGAGTGTCGTCCACCGACTTGTGTTTGTCGGTGGACCAATCGCGGATGTTCCACAACCTGACATCGACCCGTTGATTCTCGATCGCCAACTTCAACAGGCTTTGCTGCAGGTAGCTGTGGAACAACTCAGGGAACAATGTCAGAACATCGAATCGCATCTTGGCCGCTCACAGGACTCGTCCCAAACCAACCCCGACTGGCAACAGCCAACCGAGATCGGCTGTCTCTTCGCAACCAGTCACTCCGCAGCCGGTGCTTCTTCAGCAGGTGCCGCTTCACCTTCCGGTGCTGGCGGAGCCGGTTGCTTTGGAGCGATCAACGCTGGTGGAGCCGCTGCGACACCGAATCGGTTGGTCTTCACCTTTTTGACCAGCGTGGCGACTCGGTCAGACATGCTGGCCCCGACCGAAATCCAGTAATCAACGCGAGCCAGATCGACCAAGACTCGCTTCGACTTGTCGGCAACCGACGTGTCGTACCAGCCGACTTCTTCGAGGGCTTTCCCTTCACGATGGACGCGCGAGTCCATCACACAGATGCGGTAGAACGGACGATGCTTGCGTCCAATTTTTTTCATGCGGATTCTGACTGCCACTCAACTCTCCTTGGACTGAAGTTACTCGATCTGAATAGAGGACTCTGGATCAGGGCTGGAAGTCCGGCTTGGCTCTATATAACCGGCCCCTGTGAAACGACACTTGTCGATCACCGATTTCGCTTCTTTTGCTTCTTGGCTTCTTTTCTGGCCTTTTTGCGTTTTTCGTCGGCCTCTTTGGGGTCGGCCGGGCCGCGCTTGCTGCGTTCTTTCGCGGAAGTCAACTGAGAGCCGGGGTTCAACATGCCGCCATCAGCCATCCCCTTCATGGCTCTCATTTTGTCCATCGGTCCAAGGCCGGACATCTTCTGCATCATGCCCGCCATGTTCCCGAAGTCTTTGATCAAACGATTGACGTCGGCCGGATCGGTTCCCGCTCCGCGTGCGATGCGATGCCGACGGCTGCGATCGATTCGATCCGCATGACGCCGCTCGTACGGAGTCATCGAACTGATGATCGCTTCGATCCGCCCCATGTCTTTGTCGGCGTCCATCCCCGGAACGGTCGCAGCCAGACCACCCAAGCCCGGAATCATCTTGAGGAGATCGCCGAGCGGCCCCATCCGGCGGATCATTTTCATCTGCTTGGCAAAGTCTTCCAGCGAAAACTTGCCCTCCATCATTCGTTGCTGCTGGAGTTCCACCTCGTCAGCATCGAACTCTTTTTGAGCCTTCTCAAACAACGAGACCACGTCGCCCATGCCCAAGATGCGGCCGGCCATGCGATCGGGATGGAACGGTTCGAGTCGGTCGAGCGTTTCCCCTGTACCGATGAACTTGATCGGAACGCCCGTCACCTCTTTGACGCTGATCGCCGCACCACCGCGCGTATCACCGTCGAGCTTAGTGAGGATGATGCCATCCAGCTCAAGCGCCGCGTTGAACGCCTTCGCACTGTTGACCGCATCTTGGCCGGTCATTGCGTCGCAGACGAGCAGGATTTGATCGGGCTGAACCTTGCGGTCGATCTGCTCCAGCTCGTTCATCAGGTCGGCATCGACGTGCAGCCGGCCAGCCGTGTCGAAGATCACGACATCGACACCCGCTTGCTTCGCAGCAGCCAGCCCGTTGACGCACACCTTCAGCGGGGACGAACCACCTGGGGCCTCACTGTAGACGGGAACATCGAGCTGTTGCCCGACAATCTGAAGCTGTTCGATGGCACCGGGACGCTGAAGGTCCGCCGCGACGAGCATCGGGCGACGCCCCTGCTCTTTGAGCATTCGGGCCAGCTTGCCGCAGGTTGTGGTTTTTCCACTCCCTTGCAGGCCGCACATCATGATTTTGTTGAGGCCATCACGTCGCAAATGAAGCGAGGGATCGGCCGGGCCCATCAGGTTGCAGAGTTCCTGATGGATGATCCCGACGATCTGCTGGTCGGGTCGGAGAGACTTGAGAACCTTTTCGCCAATGGCTTGTTCGGTACAGCGCTTGATAAAACTCGTGGCCACGTCGTAATGCACGTCGGCTTCGAGGAGCGCTTTGCGAATCTCCGCCAAGCCGTCGCGAATGTTGGACTCGGTGAGTTTCCCACCGCGTCCCAACACTGACAGTGCCGAGCGCAAACCGTTGGTAATGCCGTCAAACATGAAGGTTCACTCAGGTTCAAAAAGGTCCGGAGCGTGCACAGGCACGGCGTCCCGCGAGGGGCGATCCAAGGCGAATCAACGCCTCAGGAGCCGGAACAAGGGCGGGAACTATAAGAGTCGCCCCAGCCTTTCGCAACCAAACCCCTTGAATGCCCCCCGAAATGACCCGCGTCGTTATGCTTCCTCCGCAATTACTGTCTGCTCCCCGGAGAACATACTCATGAAATGTCCCGTCATTCGCGGTGTCATTGATCGCAGGATCCTCGTCAACTACCGGGTCGATCCACGAGTCCTCGCGCCGCTCTTGCCTGCCCCCTTTCGGCCGAAAGTGGTTGGTGGGACGGGCAGCGTCGGAATTTGTCTGATTCGGTTGAAGCAGGTTCGTCCGGCGTTCCTACCCAAGTGGTGCGGCCTCTCTTCCGAGAACGCTGCACATCGAACAGCGGTCGAGTGGGACGACAACGGCACGACGCGCGAGGGGGTTTACGTGCGTCGGCGCGACACGAGTTCGTGGCTCAACACTTTGGCAGGCGGTCGCGTTTTTCCTGGCCTCCAAAACCACGCCTCCTTCACGGTAAAAGAGACCGCCGATCACTTCGTGGTCGCATTGCAGAGTGATGACCGCGATACGTCGATGTCCGTCACAGGCCATCGCACGGACGGGCTCCCCGCGTCGTCGATGTTCCAGACACTGGAAGATGCATCCGCGTTCTATCAGGCCGGGGCGCTGGGCTACTCGGCCACGCACGATGCCGCGCGGTTTCAGGGCCTTGAACTCCGCTGCCGCAATTGGTCGATCGAGCCATTGGCCGTCGAAGAAGTCCGCTCCAGCTTCTTCGACGACGAGTCCCTCTTCCCCAAAGGTTCGATCGAGTTCGACTGCGCCCTGCTGATGCGCGACATCGAGCACGAATGGCACAGCCAATCGGACCTGTGCTGCTCAAATTGATGCTCAGGGTAGTCATCATCGCTCCGCGTGATGAGCCTTGTAAGATCGGGTGTCCAATTGTGAACGGCTCATCACACGGAGCGACGGGATTACGGTAGTGCAGGGGACTGCCTGTTCCTCACCAACGAGTGTCCTCAGAGGGAACGGAAGAACCCTTTAAGTCAGGCCGAAGGAGGCCAGCTTCCCTGTCTGCCCACTTCTGACTCCTGTATCCTGCCTCCTGATTCCTTACTCCCTTCAAGGTCCGCCGATGCCGCGTGATTTCATCAACGAAAGCCTCTCGCACGATCCGATTCACGGGTACATCCCGTTCATCGCCCGATCCGGATTGCCCGAGGGTGAAGTGGCCGAGCAGGACGTGATCGACCATCCGTGGGTCCAGCGGATGAGGCAGATTCACCAGCTTCAGACGGCGTGGTGGGTCTTTCCGTCCGCCGAGCACATGCGGTTTCAACACATCCTCGGCGCGATGCACCTCGCGTCGGTGGCAATCGAACATTGGTACGAGTCGCTCTGCGATTCGACCCGCAATGTGCCGAGTCGGGCTTACGTCGAAAGTCTGCTCCGCATGGCGGCCCTCTTGCACGATGTCGGGCACGGCCCGTTCGGGCACTTCTTCGACGATCACTATCTCGACCAGTTCGGTGTCACGCATGAAGACATCGGTGGAGCGGTGATCGAACAGGAATTGGGTGACTTGCTCCGTCGCATCCGCCGCAACCCGAGCGGCAAGTTGTCGCCGCTCGAAGAACTCGACCCGCACCAGATCGCATGGCTGATCCGTCGCCCCAAACGAGACGCCGCCGCCGAAGAAGGACATCCCGACTGGCTGAGAAAACTGCGGTCGATGTTCAGCGGCATCTACACGGTGGACAACATGGACTTCGTGCTACGCGACGCCTACATGACCGGCTACAACACAAAGGCGTTCGATCTGAATCGGATTCTGCACTACACGTTCTTCACTTCGGCCGGTCTGACGATCCACGCGCGCGGGCTGCCGACGCTGATCAACTTCATCGAAACGCGCGCCAATCTCTTCCGCACGGTCTACTTCCATCGCACCGTTCGCGCGGTCGATCTCTCGCTCGAAGAACTCTTCCCCGAAACGATGCCGCGCTTGTTCCAAGGCAACCCGCTCGACAAGCTCGATGCCTACCGCAAGTTCACCGAATCGTCGTTCCTTGTCGATGTCCATCGCTGGGCCGACGCAACCGATCCCGTGTTGAAGGAACTTGGCGATCGTTGGCAGCAAATCCTGCGACGCGAAGTGACGTGGAAGATGGCCTGCGAGCGAACGCTCAACTTCCACTCGGGCAGCGCCGAACGAACGTCGATCATTTCCGAACCCGATCTCGTCCTGAAGCGAGTCCGCGAACGAATGCCTGCCGACTTGAAGGAACTTCCGCTCAAGATCGACGTGGCCAAGCACTATCACCGCCCGAGCGGTCGCCTCCCGGCAGGCGGTCAGAATTACCTGCTCGATCCGGCTGTCGGCTCGCCGCAGGAACTTTCCGACGACGACCTGTTCCGCGCACTCCCCGTCAGTTTCTGCGTCTTCCGCATCTACTCAAAAGACCACCGCCACGACAGCGTGCTCAACACCGCGTTGAACGCGGTCCTCGGCGAAGCCTCCGATGCGAAGACAAACATGTGAAGTTTGCGGAGTGGGCATTCGGCGTTGACTGCCGCTCCCGCTTGGCGAGACGGCTCGCCAAGGTGACTCGTCCGATCATTCCGGTCGCTCCGAATCGAAGGGTCATGGCGAGTAGTATGGTCCTGCGTGCGGTCCCGCTGGTGCTGGCTGGCTCTGCAAAGTCGGGCCGATACCAACGGCATGATCGACGACTTTGACCTCGAACAGTTGCGACGAAACCCCGAGTGGCGGACAGCGCTCAAGGTCTATCACGACCTGCAAGCTGAGTCACGCGAACGATCGCCCGAGTTTGACGGCTGGATTCCTCGTGTGACCGAACTCGAGGCGATTGAGTCCGCGAAGTTGCCCGCCATTCATGGCAAGCTGATCGCATTCGGGTTCCTCAAGTTCGATCTCGCGGGTCGTGACGCCGGGATGCGGTATCAACTGACGTCGCAAGGCAAGCAGGCTTTGTCGGGAAAGGCTGCTGACGATGAAGACCAACTCACCGAAGAGACCTCCTTGGCGAAGTCGGCGTGATGTCCCACCAAATACCGCGTCGTGAAAACAAAACAGCCCGACGACTCGCAAGTCATCGGGCTGTTGGTTTTGGGTGCTGTTTGTTCTTGAGAGTCACTCAGGTGTGGTCGCTCTCGTTCACGCATGGCATTAACGTTTATCGCATTTCCGAATCCGGATCCCATCCGGCGACCGACGCATCCGGGGCGAGGACGTAGATTTCCACGCGGCGGTTCTTCGAGCGAGAGGCTTCGGTTTTGTTCGGCTCAACTGGCTGGTGCATCCCGTAGCCCGAGACGCCCATCCGTTTTTCGTCAATCCCCGACTTTCTCAAAGCACGCACAACGGTCAAGCCGCGGTGAGCCGACAGCCCCATGTTGTCGCCGTGCTTGTCCTGAGTCGCTTTCTTCGCGACCGGTCGATCGTCGGTGTGACCAGAGACCAGCACCTTCAGGTGACGAGCGTCCGACTGGTTCATGATCGACGCGAACTCTTGCAGCACCTTCATCGCTTCCGGGCGAACGTCATCGCTGCCCGAGTTGAACAGCAAGTCGGTTGAGAACTTGCTGACTCCGGTGGATGGATCGAACTCAAACTCGGGGTACTTCTCCTTGAGCTTCTTCATCCGCAAAGTCGCATCTTCGGAGAGCGGGTTCGTGCCGGGACGGTTGCTCATCAGCATGTTCTTCACGCGGTCTTCGAGCTGTCCATTGGATGCCTGCATGTTTTCGAGCCGCGCGTTGGCGGCATCCAAGCTTTGCTTAGTCGCGATGTATTGCTGCTCCAACCGAGCGCGATCGGCGGCAAGCTCCGCCTGGCTCATTCCGATCCCGTTCCGCTCCATCGCGAGAGCACGGTTCTGCTGATAGAGCTGATGCGCCCTAAGCTGACTCTGCTGGAGAGCGTTTCGGGGCGCGTGACGGCAACCGAGTGGTGCCATCAGCGAGAGTGACATGGCCAACAACAAACAAGTCCGACTTCGTTGAGACATCGAGAACTCCTGGGCGACAGGCGCGGTCCACGACCATCGAGCAAGCCGCGTGGCGACCGAATGCACTTCAAATATGCAAACGACCGCACTGCGACGCGCAAGCGTCGTGACGAAACCGCCATCGAACAGTGGATGAGATTGAACTGGGGAGAAAACCCGCTGACAGGACAGCCAATCCAGGAGCGCGACCAAAGTTCCCGCGATGGTCGCCTTCCGGCTGGAACGGCTGAGGGGGCGGTTTATAGAAGCCGACCAAAGCCTCGCCAAGAGGAGTCTTCAGCGAAACTCCCGGTTCACGAGCAGGAATCCCAAGGAAGGCATCGGCAGTGATTCGACTGCGGCAAAACCTGCCGTAGCCATCGTCGATGGCCGTCGCCACGAGCAGACAAACAGCCTGAAGAAAAGCGTAGGGTAAGCGTCTGGCTTGCCCGTGATTGCAGTCGAAAAAAGGGCAAGCCAGACGCTTACCCTACGCTTTTCTTCAGGCTGATAGGCCGTGAAACGAAGCGGAACCCGTTCCTAAAGAAAAAGAGGACGGGCAAGATTGCCCGTCCTACGTCCGTTCCCTGTTGCCGTGTGCGGCTCGTGTTACTGGAACAAGCCTGCGAATAACCCGATGAACTCGCCCTGATAGACCGACGATTCACTGCCAGCCCAGGTGGTGCGGAGCAGGTCCACAGATAGTAAGGCACCGACCATCAGGACGAAGGTCGAAGCGAGCAAGCCGAGGAAGAAGCCTGTTCCCCACTCGGCCTCTTGCGGCACGACGATCCTGTCCTGGCGCTTGCCGAATCCAAGCTGACTGGCTCCCGATTCAAACGATTCGTCGAACTCGTCGTCGTCCGAATCGAACGCGTCGAGGTCTTCGAGTTCGTCATCTTCACCGAGAACTTCGTCGCTGACTTCGAGTTCTTCGTCCGCTTCGTCGTCGAAATCGAATCCCGAATCACTGGATGACTTCTTACCGCCGGTCTTCTTCGGCGTCCCGGTCGCGTTATCGTCGTCGTCGTCGTCGAACATGACGATCGATGCGGTGCGACCACCGGTCGTGCCTGAACCGCCATCATCCGCCGAAAACATCGGCATTTCGAGGTCCGTGCTGCTCAAGTCATCGTCGTTGCTGAGTAGCATCGGCGACGTGGAGTTCAGGTCGTCGTCGTCACCCGAGGCGAGCAACATCGGGGCGGTCGAGCCGAGGTCATCGGCCGCCTGACGCCCTTTGAGATTCTTGCTGCTTCCTCCCTTGAGCTTGATGCTGCTGTTGCCCTTCAACTTGACGCTGCTGCCACCCAACGGAGCGAGTCGAAATCCACTATCGCCACCCAGCTTGAGACTACTGTCGCCGGTACTCAGCCTGATTCCACTGTCGTCACCTTCCAGCAGAATCCCACTGTCGGCTGGCTTGCGAAGTTGAATGCCGCTGTCGCCGCTCAATGCGATCCCGCTGTCACCGGGCAGCACGATTCCCACGTCGTCATCGTCCAACAGTGCGGACGCTCCGGGGCCGTCATCGACCAAATTGAAGTCGAGGGCATCGTTGCCGACACCACTGCCCGCCGATTGAGACCTGGGTTGGATCAACGCGATCTCGCTGTCGGTTCGGTGCCCAGATCCCATGCCACTGGGATTGCGGTCGCCTGACAACGGAGCAAGACGCACATCGCTGTCGGAGTCACTCAGTCCCGCGATGCTGCCAAGACCGGACGGATTCACGAGTTTGACATCGCTGTCGGAGTCGGGACGCAGCTTGGCCCCCGAATCACTCACCAACCGCACATCACTGTCTGAATTGCCCATGTCGATGACGGGCAATTCGCCGCTGCTTCCGGTCAGACGGTCTTTCAAACCATCGTCCAAGACCAGCCGCACGTCACTGTCCGAAGTGCTTTCACGCCCCTTGCGGATGATGGTCGCTTGCCGCCCCAGTTCGTCGTCCTCATCGAGCGCGTTCTCGGAGCTACTCGAAATCTGCAGTTCCGGGTCGCTCATCAAGCGTTCGCCGAGATCATCGTCATCCATGATCGGCATATCGGGATCAGAGTCGGGCTGGCGTCGTCGGCGGAATTCCTCAACGTCGTCGGCCTTGAACTTCCAGCTGCCGCGATCCGCGAAACCGCGAATGTCGCCTTTCTCGCGGAACCGAATCAGCTCGTCGTTTCTGAGCTTCAGCAGCGCGGCAGCCTCTTCCAGACTTAGATACTTCTTGTTGGCTGCCATGTTGACCGAACTCCGCTCGAAAATGGATATACCGCTCACGGATGAGGATGGCACATTTCATCCTAACCCGAAGCGTAAGCGAGGACGTGTGTTGCATCCGCGCTTACGCTTCGGGTTAGTGTCAGCGTGTACCGCGTGAGGTTGAACGCTCTCGGTGATGCTGCACCGCTCTCGGATGGCACGCCCGACCGAACTCTCGCACCGTTCGACTGTGTGACTCCGACGGAAGACTACTCTACCGATCCGCCCCAATGGCTCACAATCTGTCATTCATCGGCGAAACGGCCGAGACCATTCGCCAAACATCGCACTCGACGACATCGACTGAACCGGAAATCTGCCCGCAGGTCGAACAACCGACACAGCCCGTCGAACCGGACGCCGGTGTTCCACATCCGTCACCTCGTACGGCTCGATTAGTGCGTTGTCAAACCGAGATTTTGGGACTGACTCTGTGAGCGGCACGGCGCTAGTCGCCGGTAGTGAACGAACGGCGGCTAGCGCCGTGCCGCTCACAGAACCCCATTCTTAGGGATGACGACAAACTAGGCTGTATTTTGAAACTCACCCCACCGGGCTTGTCCCGGTGGAATCCGGTTTTGCACTACTCGACGACGGCCGGATTTGGGTGTCGTGCAAAGGCCTGAAGACCACCCCGGCAAGCGCGGTGGGGTTTCAAAACAGAGCCGAGAACAACTCATTCATAACCGCGCGAGGTATCACGGCCGCTCTACGGAGCCATCGGCCGGTCACGGTCGTGATCGACGATGCAGAAGAAGCCGAACGGTTCGGGCGATTCATTCCGCAATTGGTGAACCTGCTGCGGTGGGACGTAAGCGACATCGAACTGGCTCAACGTGAGTCGGGACTCGCCGCTGAGCAACACTCCGGTACCGCGTGCGACGATGATGACGTGCGTGTGGTTGTGCCGTTCGAGGCTGGAATGGCCTCCTGGTGCGATCTCGAAGTAGCGTAGATCGAACTCCGACTGTTCACCCGCAGTGCCGATCAGTTCCGTTCGGGTGACCTCCCGAAACGGCAGCTCGCTGCTGATCTTGTAGGCGACCGGTGGGCGGCCCTCCCAGCGGAAGTCACCGCTGTGACGCAGGTGTTCCAGCAACGGCGTCTTCAATGCCGACGCAGGCAACTCGCACGCGGACACGAACTCACCGCTCGACTTCAAACCCGACTCCGCCAGCGCGTTGGACGTGAACGAACAGGCCGGGAACAACTCCGCGATTCGCGACTGGAACCGGGCGGTGCTGACTCGCAAATCGGTCGAGTCCGCCAGCAACGCGCCGCCGATCAGGAACATCGCATCCGCACCGGACTCGCTGGCCATTTGAGCGATGTTATTGAACGACATGCCTCCCGCCGGAGCGGGCCATGCGGGAGCTAGGTGTCCCAGCGGTTCGAGGACGCGAGCCGCAATATGTCTGCATTCATCGGCCGAGAACGAGAAGCGGCCGCCCAGGTTCGGGTAGATCGTGGCGTCACAGCCCGCCAATCGAAAGAACGTTCCGAGCAACAATCCCGGTTCAATCCCATGGCTCGCATCGTGAAAGTACGCGCCTGAGAAAGTCGGATGAGCGAGAAACATCAGCGGAAAGGTCTCCGCCAGATGTCGCACCTGATCGAGTCCGGCGATCAGTGGCGCGATCAATACGCCCTTCACTCCCAGATCGACCAAGAATCGGGCGCGACGTTCCAGTTCGCTGGCGGGACCGGCAAGATTTGGAAAGTAGAGGCACGTTCGCCCCGAAGCTTGGTTCCCTGAAAGAACGGCCTGCTGACAAAGTTCGATCCGCCGCCGAAAGTCATCGAAGCGTGCGTCGATCAGATTGTGATCGTCCTTCACGACATCACCGCCGCCCGCCGCAAATTTCTTGGCGGACGCCGCCAACTCTTCCGGCGAGGAGCCTCGCGGCTTGAGTGCCGTCGCTAACAACGGTCGTCCGAACACTCCGAGCATCCGCCGCAGTCCCGTCACGCCCTGATTGGGTCCGCGAAACTGGCTGAGCAACGACTCGGGCAGACTCACGTCCATCAAGCGAGTGCAACGTTTGAGCGAGATGTTGCCGTAGACCAGATTTAGCAGCGAGCCGAGTCCACCCGCCGCAAGATCGACGGGGTATTCGATCCCCGCGTCGAACTGATTCGACACGTCCGGCACCGGAGTAATCCACGCGACTCGCCCAACAACGGTCTCGCGCAGCCGATCACAAATCAGGAGTGACTCGGGGATTTCAACCGTCTGCTCCAGCGCGATGTCGCGACTCAAACGATCGACTTCGTCGGCAGCACACGTCAGCCGATACGTCGCAACAATCGGGATCATGTCGAATTTCAGAAGAGCAGGATGCAGGTTGTGTCAGGTCTGGCAGAGACGTACCAAAGGCCCAGACGAGCGTCAACCAACCCTTGAGCGAACACGAAGGCATCAGCTCAACGAGGCGCTTCAAACGAGGAAGGGCAAGCCGAACGCTTGCCCTTCCCTCTTTAACAACGATCGAGTCCAACGAACCGACTTTAGAAGGCCGCACGGCGAATGTGGTCGCTCTCGGCGGAGTTCTGAATTTCACGCGGTGATGGCGGAAGCCCGGCGGCCGGGGCGGGAGCATTCTGCATCGGCACAGCGTTCGGGGTCTCAACCGGTTGAGGAACGCCCTGTTGAACGGGGACTCCCTGTTGGGGTTGTACTGGACAGTTTCCGTTGCCGCTGTATCCGTTGGCCGGACACCCCCCTTGACCGGCAAAGAGGTTCAAGTTGTAGGGGGGAGCGACAATGTTCCACTGCGCCGGTACCGGTCGCTGCGGCATCATGTTGCGGTTCGGCTGCCAGTAAGGAACGTGCTGATAGTAGAAGCCGAGCTGAGTCGTGTCGGTCGCTTGATAGACCATCGGATAACCACCGGCCAACTCACTGCCTGGTAATCCGTACCACTGGTTCGGAAAGTTGCTCGTGTATTGCACTCCGCGTCGGTGCAGCGGGTACTTCGCCGGTGGCGAATAGCCGTGATCGGGCGAGTTCTTGCCGCAGTACCGCTCGGCGAAGCAACCGTGACCGGTTTGGCAGTTCCCGTTCTGGCATTCTCCGGTGGGGCAGCTTCCCGAATCACCGTAAACAGCCGTGTGTCGATGACCGTGGAACGAGGCGGGCTGAGCCGTCAACCGCGGCTTGCTGTCTGTGATTCGGACGATACCTGGCGCACTCGTGTCTTGAGCTTGAGCCATCGGAACCACGGCGGGAGCCACCAACATCGCAACTGCAGCCAGCCAGTTCAGTTTCAGGGAGTTCATGCGTCTGTTCCTTCAGGTCACGGGCGAAAGGCCGCTGTCGCGAGTAGGAGTGTCCGGCGGACAGTACGTCGTGCTGCCGGGAAGGTGTGTCGCCAGAAAGTCATCAACGACGTTTCCGACAGAAGCGGT
Organism: Schlesneria paludicola DSM 18645; assembly: GCA_945862235.1. Lineage (GTDB taxonomy): Bacteria > Planctomycetota > Planctomycetia > Planctomycetales > Planctomycetaceae > Schlesneria > Schlesneria paludicola_A. The sequence continues at coordinate 42,462 of CAMAYU010000007.1, read as the reverse complement.
GAGCCGGGCGGCGTAAGCCCTCGGACTCTTGTCTGTGATTGCAGCTAAGAATCCGGGAGCACCCGATTTCGACTATTGTCGGCAACGCCATCAATAAGCCGGGTGCGAAATGGGCGTCAGGCGGCTGGAAGGAATGCCCCAGCCATAGTTGTAGGTGTGGCCGACAACCGGCGCGAGCGGCACGGCCATCGGAGCGCCGTAACCTTGAGCCGCCCAAACTTGGCCATCACGCTGATCGAAGTAATGCGGGTCTTGCGGATAGACGCGACCATACTTGCCGACAATCGGAACCCCCGCTCCACCCGCTCCTGTGGGGATGAAGTATTTGAACTTGCAGCGGAAGTAATCGACCATCGCCTGACCAGATTCATCGTGGTAGTACATGCCCGGCTGATGACCAAATCGATTGCACCAGCGTTCCTCCATCGCAAGGCTGTGCCCCTGAGTCCGCATATGCAATGTCGATCCCCGATAGTCGCCGTTCCAATCCGCAGTTCGCCAGTCCTCGCGGAATGGGGACGGACACGAACCGTTGCCCGACTGGCAACTTCCGCCACCCTGAGCGTTGCAGTTCTCCTGCACCACCGTCCCTTGATGGTGGCCAAACGATGCGGGACTCACCTGCTGTGTCATCACGGCGGCGGTCTTCGGCTTGCTGATGCGAACGATTCCCTCGGAGTCGTCCTGAGCGTAGACACCCGCACACGCGAGCAAGCTCAGTCCGGCCGCGAACGATGTACGCACGATGGTCTGGAATAGCGGTTTCATCTCTCAGATCCTTCCCTTCACGCCGACCTGCGGCGGTAATCGTCTTCGTCGCAACTGCAAGCCCATCGAGAGAAGTCCCTCGTCAAGGTTTCGTTGCCCGGTCTTCGTGTCACAACAACTCGTTCAGACACATGGTGAGTGGCTGAACGTGCTGCCGCGCCCGATCAGAGACTCACCTCATATCAATGCGTCATTCACCAGTACGGTCGAGCGGCTGGCCGCTCATGGATTGCGGGCCCGACACCTCTAATATACAGATGCCAAGCTTCCTTCTCGTTGCAGTAGGCTTTGGGTCGAGCGTGCAATCGCCCGCCCCAGCGGCATTCGTCCCACTGCTTTGTCCGCCCGTCTTCGTGTTCGCAGTTCAGGTGTGCGTCATTGTTCGACACCGCGCCATATGCCGTCCGATAAACTCGCCCCACCGCCTGGGCCGGCACCTTCGCACCGGGCTCCGCCGAGTACGACTCAGAGGCTGTGAACATCAATCCCGCACCACAAACGAGGGCTGCGAGACCAACTCGAAGATCACTAAATCTGCCATTCATGAGGCAACCTTCACGGCCGAAAGAACGTTTCACAGACAGGGCCAAGGCATTTCGAATTCACAAGCTCCCGTTCCAACGCGGGTCTCAACGAAACCAACCCGGTTGTTGCGAACGGTACTTCACCTGAACTTGCGTTCCTTGCAGCTCCCAACGTTCGTGAGATCGCACGCCGAACGGCGTCACAATCCAGCCCCCTTTGACCTTGTGATAGAACGGGGGATAAATCGCTTTATAAGTGTGCGGATAAAGCATCTCATGAGGCGCGAACGCCTGATTTGTAATCATCGTCGAACCCGTCCAGATCGGAATGTTTGGCTTGGGTGACGGGTAGAGCGGAGCATTCAGTCGGACATAGCCCTGCTGTTGCTGCGGTCCCAGCGGAGCCATCATCCCCGCCCCCGCGCCAACCGGCTGTGGAGCGACCTGCTGCATCATGCCGCTCTGCTGAAGGATCGCGGGCTGAGCCGGAACCTCTGGCGGGGCATACAACAAAGGAACCACATTGGTCTCGGCGCTCGCCTCGACTGTGGCCTCTTCAAACGCGAGCGCTGGTGGCGCTGCGAGTTCCGCCGCAAACGGATCCGAGAACTCTTCATCAGCACGTGCCGTCGGCAGCATGAATGCTGAGAGAACCACGGTGCAGGCTGCGAACTTCGTGCAGGCTGCGAACTTCGTGCAGGCTGCGAATGAGAACAAGTGGCGTTTCATCAAATCCCTCCCTGGATTTCTGGCTGATCTGTGTGGCGAGGCAAAATTGGCTTCGCCCCCAGTCAGCGCTCCTCACCGAGTACATCAAGCTTTCGGCCAGAGAGGTCCGCTTGAATGAGTCATTCCGTGTGCGTCGGTCTTGGTCCCCGTAAATTGGCAACCTGTGACTCGCCAACGGCTTAGATGCCGCTGTACAACCCGCATATCCCATTCAGTCGGCGGCTTCGCTAGAGTCTGATTGACCATTAAAGTTCACGCAGTGTGACGTTTGGATGGGGCTGAGTGATGGATTAGCTCCCCCCAATTTCATTGCGAGGTCAACCGCCGGACTTCAAGAGACGATAAGTGTCTCAAGCCAAGGAGTCGGCCGTTCGGTGATGACGCTCCAAAGCGGGACCACATGAGACAACACGGCAAGGAGGCCACGTTGGCGAAACGGAATTCGGATGCGGCGAATGTTAGTGACGGTGATGAACCCGAAGATCGCATTCACTATGTGTCGCTCGGTCAGGAGACGCGGCGGCGGTACTTGAACTACGCGATGTCGGTCATCACGTCGCGCGCGCTGCCTGACGTGCGCGACGGTCTTAAGCCGGTGCAGCGTCGCATCCTGTACGTCATGTTCGAGGGGCTGCGCCTCACGGCCGACAGCAAGCCGTACAAGTGCGCGAAAATTGCCGGTGATACGAGCGGCGACTATCACCCGCACGGGCCGATGGCGATCTATGACGCGCTCGTTCGGATGGCACAGGACTTTACGCTCCGTTACCCGCTGATCCATCCGCAGGGGAACTTCGGCTCGATCATGGGCCTTCCCGCCGCCGCCGATCGGTACACCGAAGCGCGACTCACCGCGATCTCCGAACAGCTCATGACCGAGCTGCGGTACCAAACGGTTGAGATGCGCCCGAACTACGACGGCCGCAAGAACGAACCGGTCGTGTTGCCCGCTCAGTTTCCGAACCTGCTCGTCAACGGCGCGACCGGGATCGCGGTCGGCATGGCGACGAACATCCCGCCGCACAACTTGGGCGAAGTGATCGCGGCCTGTCTCCAACTGATCGACGAGCCGGAGTCCGAGACCAAAGACCTGCTGAGGCACATCAAGGGGCCAGACTTCCCTCTCGGCGGTCGCCTCATGACCGACCGCAAGGAATTGAGGACCATCTACGAAGAGGGGCGCGGCAGCATGAAGGTCCGGGCCGAATGGAGGCTCGACAAAGAGAAGAAGGCGGTCGTCGAGACTCGCATCGTCATCTACTCGCTCCCCTACGGAGTCGATTCCGGCCCGGTCGCCTCCGAAATCGGAGCGATCGTCAACAGCAAGAAGGTGCCGCAACTGATCGACTCGAACGATGAGACCGACGACAAGAACGGCCTCCGCATCGTCCTCGATCTCAAACCGGGGACCGATCCCGCGACGGTGATGACGTACCTCTACAAGCACACGGCCCTCGAACAAAACTTCGCGTACAACCCGACGTGCCTCGTCCCGGATGAACACGGCACGCTCGGGCCGCTGCGGCTGAACCTTGTCGATATGGTTCGGCACTTTCTGACGTTTCGGCTCAAAACAGTGCGGCTGCGGTTTGAGTTCCAACTGCGCCAGCACGAGCACCGCATCCACATCCTCGAAGGCTTCGCCCTCCTCTTCAACGACTTGGACCGCGCGTTGAAGATCATTCGCGCGAGCAGCGGCAAACGCGACGCGGCCGAGAAGCTGATGAAGGTCTTCCCGCTCGACGAAGAGCAGACGATGGCGATCCTCGAACTGCAGCTCTATCGCATCTCAACGCTCGAGATCAACACGATCCTTGATGAGTTGGGCGAGCAACAAAAGGCCGCCGAAAAGTTGCGCAAGCTGCTGGCCAGTGAGAAGCTGTTGTGGAAGGTCATTCGTACCGAACTCGAAGAATTCGGGACCAAGCATTCCGACAAGCGCCGCACGGCGATTGGCAGCAGTGAAGAGATCGTCGAGTTCGATGCGGCGACGTACATTGTCAAAGAGAACACGAACGTCGTGCTGACGCGCGAAGGTTGGATCAAGCGTGTCGGGCGGCTGCAAAGCGTCGAGACGACGCGCGTGCGTGAAGGGGATTCGGTCCTCGATGTCATCCCCGGCAGCACGACCGACACCGCGATCTTCTTCGCGGCGGATGGCGTCGCCTACACGCTCAACCTGACCGACATCCCCGCTTCATCGGGCTATGGCGAACCGATTTCAAAACACGTTAAGTTGGGTGACGGCATCAACATCGTGGCCGCTCTTTCCACCGACGCCCGCTTCACGCCAGCCGATGCGGAAGCGAAGGACGACCTGCCGCCGAGTCCCTATTTTCTGGCCCTCACGCTGCACGGGCAGATCATGCGCCTGCCGCTCTCACTGTTCCGGACTCCCTCCACGAAGTCGGGTCGCAAGTACTGCCGTCTGGTCGAGGGAGACCGTGTTGTATGGGTCGAGCTCGTGCGCGACGCCACGTCGCTCTTCGTCGCCACCAAGCAAACGCGAGTCGCTCACTTCGCGATCGACGAAGTGCCGATTCTGTCCGGAGCTGGCAAAGGCGTGCGCGGCATCAAGCTCAGCGATCCCACGGACCAAGTCCTCGGTGCCGCCCAGATGGCTCGTCCCAGCGACTGCCTCCGCGTGCAGACCAGCGGCGACAAAGTCCTCGTCTTCGGCCAGATGAAATACGAACTCTCCGCGCGAGGCGGCAAAGGAGTCCGAGCCGCTCAACGCAGCACGTTCATCGAAATCATCCGCCCGGATATCCAACTGATCGATTGGGCGGCTATGGAGGGGTGAGATGTACTTCGCGCGGTTAGTGATGAGACCTCTGAGCGGGGGGCTTACGCCGCCCCGCTCAGAAACCACTCACTTTGAACCACCTGAACCCGCCCTCCAACGGACCTTCCCATCACTCCACCGTTCCTCCCACTGAGTTTCGCCATGTCCACCGACCCCACCCGCTACACCGCTGACGACATTGAAGTTCTGGAAGGTCTCGATGCCGTGCGGCGGCGGCCGTCGATGTATATCGGCGGAGTCGATACGCGCGGGCTGCATCACCTGTTGTGGGAGATCGTCGACAACAGCGTCGATGAGCATCTCGCTGGGCACTGTCACGAGATCATCGTCACGCTGCACAAGGACGGTGCGTCGTGTTCGGTGCAGGATGACGGGCGAGGCATCCCCGTTGACATGCACACGAAGACGAAGAAGTCGGCGCTCGAAACGATCCTCACGACGCTCCATTCCGGCGGCAAGTTTTCGAGTCAAGCCTATGCGCGCAGCGGCGGTCTGCACGGTGTTGGCTCGTCCGTCGTGAACGCCCTCTCCATCGAAATGGAAGCGACCGTCCATCGCGACGGCTTCGAGTGGTCGCAGCGGTACAAGCGCGGCAAGCCGACGACGCCCGTCAAACAGGTCCGACCGTTTCGTGGGCGAGGGACGACGATTTTCTTTCGGCCGGATGAAGAAATCTTTTCCAAGACGACGTTCAACCCCGAGACGATCAAGCAGCATCTGGAAGACATCTCGTACATCCACGCCGGTCTGAAGATCGTCTTCCACGACGATGCGCGCAAGGAGAAGATCGAGTACCTCCACGCCGACGGCATCGCCGCGTACCTCGAAAAAGTGCTGGCCGAAGGACAGAAGAAAGCGACGCATGAGCAGATGTTCGCGATCTCGCGCGACGACGGCAAAATCAAAATCGAAGCGGTGCTGCGTTGGACCGAGGCGACGGACGAACAGGTCCGCAGCTACGTCAACGGCATCCGGACTCACGCCGGCGGGACGCATGAATCGGGCTTCCGGTCGGCGATCAGCAAGGCGGTCAAAAATCATCTCGACGTTCACGACATCAAGTTCAAAGGGATCGCGATCGAGAATGGCGACATCCGCGAAGGAGTCCTCGGCATCCTGTCGGTCTTTCTCTCCGAGCCAATGTTTCAGGGCCAGACGAAGGAGAAACTGAACAACCCCGAGATGACCGCCGCCGTTGAGAGTCTCATTCGTCCCGCGATGGAGACGTGGCTCAGCAGTAACACGTCCATCGCCGACGCGATCATCGGCCGGATTGTCCTCGCCGCACGAGCACGTCAGGCGAGTCGTGAAGCAGCCAGCGAGGTCCGTCGCAAAACCGCGACCACGCGACGCACCAGCCTTCCCGGAAAACTGCTCGACTGCCGCTCGACCAACCCGGCCGATTCCGAGCTGTTCATTGTCGAAGGTCAGTCGGCCGGTGGCTCTGCGGGAATGGGCCGCGACAGTCGCTATCAAGCGGTGCTGCCTCTACGCGGCAAAGTGCTGAACACCGAATCGCTCACCATTTCCAAGGTCCTCGAAAACCAAGAACTGAAGGATTTGGTCGAGACACTCGGCACCGGCATCGGCACGAACTTCGATGTCCGCCGACTCCGTTACGACCGGATCATTCTCATGATGGACGCCGACAGCGACGGCTATCACATCAGCACGCTGCTGCTGACGTTCTTCTTCCGTCACATGCGGGAACTCATCACCGGCAAGAAACTGTTCCTCGCCCAACCGCCGCTCTACAAAATTCAAGTCGGAACTCAAACGACCTACGCACAGGACGACGTTCAGAAGGAGGAAATGCTCGCCGCACTTCCCGCCAATCGCAAAGTGGAGATTCAGCGGTTCAAGGGCCTCGGTGAAATGAACGCCCAACAACTGAAGGAGACGACGCTCGACCCCAAGTCACGCACGCTGCTCGCCGTCGATATCGACAGCGTGATCGAGACCGAAAAGACGTTCATGCAACTCTTGGGCAAAGACCCCAGCGAACGCTACCGCATCATCATGAGCGAGGCGAACCTCGTGGACGACCTCGATGTGTGAGCGCCATCAACCGAGCTGGACATCCGGATTTTGGCCCGGTTCCCACTGTGATGGCCGCACGCCGAAATCCTTTGCAGCGGCATTCTCTGCCTCGACTACTGACTGGTGCCAAGTATCGCCATGCACCGTGCCGTCCTGTGACGAGTAGCACAACAAGTAGCCATCCCCGTCAGATTGAATCTCAATATCGAGCAATACGTCGATGGCGGGCGTGGGCAGCGGAACTGCAGCACCTGCGGGGAGCCAGCCGGTGTGTTGTTCGCCGCCAAACTGGACGGGCAAGCTGGTGACTCGCTTCACGATCTCGAACATGCGGCGTCCAACTTCCGGCTCACGCCATGTCCTTGAACGCATCCCACGCGAGGTAGCCGACGATGGCGGCGCTCAGAATGAAGAGGATGTCCATGACCATCGAACCCGCGAACGGGAACGTGGTCGCGAGGTCGAGAATGGCGAGGACCGCCACCAAGCCCGCTGCGCCGAATGAGCCGAACACCAAGTTCTTCGGAAGATTGGATGCCATCCGAGTGATCCCTCTGCTGTCGCCAAAAGTGAGTCAAAAGCCGCCGAACGGCCAGCCTACGCCAACCTGTTATCGAACCTTCAGACCGGCGGGCACGAGTATAAACGGCCCAGATCGCACCACGCCACCGGGCCTCAAGAATTGGGGTTCATCCGAGATTTTTTTTGGGGGCGTTTTTTGAATTGTGCGGATTGGGGGCGTTGATTGTATGCCTCGCGTTCGCAGGTTCGATTCGGGCGGTTGGGGAGTTTGTCTTGCACGGCGTAGCACAGGACGCGGTCGAAGGCTGCACGCCACAGTTCCTTCTGAAACATCTCGACGCTTGTCACGCACAACGGTTCCGAGTTCATAACGAAATCGCCCCGGAGCGACCGGGGCGAAGTGGACATAACTTCAATTGTGATCTCGATCTAATGTGATCTCGATCAAATCAGTTCGGTGATGAGCTTGCGGTCATCGACCAAGTACTGCGGGCGTCCGTTCGGATCACTGAGCGTCACCGCGTTCGCGTCGATCCCGAGTTGGTGATAGACCGTGTGAAAGACGTTCTGAATGTGAACCGGTCGTTCGATCGGCTCTTCGCCGTTGCGGTTGGTCGCACCGATCATCTGGCCGTGACGCATACCGCCGCCCGCGAGGAAGAAGAACGACGCGCGTGACCAGTGATCGCGACCGGCCGTCCCGTTGACGCGCGGCGTCCGTCCGAACTCACCCGACATCATGATGATTGTTTGGTCGAGCAATCCGTGGGCGTCGAGGTCTTCGATCAGCCCGGTCAACGCTTGGTCGAGCGGCGGCAACTGGCGACGCATCTGGTTGAAGTTGTCTCCGTGCGTGTCCCACCCGCCGACCGACAACGAAACACAGCGAACGCCCGCCTGAATGAGCCGTCGCGCTAGGACAAACCGTTCATTTCCGAAGCCCTTGTCTTGGCCGACTCCGTACCGAGCCAAGATTCGCGGATCTTCATTCCGCAGATCGAGCGACTTGGCCAACTCGCCCGACGTGACGATCCCGACGGCTCGTTCGGTGAAGCTGTCGATCGCATTCAACATCCCGTGCGAATCGACATCGCGCCGCAGTCGATCCAATCCGGTGAGCAACCCGCGGCGATCGTCCAGCCGGTTCAAGTTGACCTGTCCGTTGAGCGACAAGTTTTGGCGACCCTCACCATCGGGTCGAAAGCCCGCATTGATCTGCCCGACGAAGCCGGTCTTCGTCCAACCGGTCAGATCGACGAAGGTGGGTGCGGTGCCGTGCGGCGTCGTTTGAGACGGCCCCCACAGCTTCGACATCACCGAACCAATGCCCGGCCGACCGCCCATCGTTCGCAACGACGACTCACTCCAACCCGAATCACTCTGCTGCGGAGCGTGCTCGTCACGCAGGCCAGTGATCGAACGCACGACCGAAAACTTGTCGCCCATGCGAGCCAGCTTCGGCATCAACTCGCAAATCTCCATGCCGGGAACATTGGTCGCGACCGGCAGCAACTCGCCACGAAACTCCTTCGCGGCGGTCGGCTTCATGTCGAACGTGTCCATGTGAGTCGGACCGCCCGGCAAGTAGATGTTGATGATCGACTTGCCCGTCGCTCGCCCCCCGGCAGCCTGTTCGGCTCGCAACAGGGACGGCAGCGTCAGGCCACCCATCGCGAGGCCACCGATCCGCAAGAAGTCTCGTCGAGCGATGCGATCACAGAACGGCTGTCGTTGTCCGAGGATATTGATCATTTGCGAAGCTCCAACAGGTGGGTGGCCACCTCGTAGAAGTGGTCTATTGAGCGGGGCGTTCAAACCAATTCTTGAACGCAGGGAGGCCAAGCGGGCCGAGTCTAGCCGCAGACGGCACCACAAATCAACACATTCTGATTTCGACAGAAAACGCCCGTCGCGAACAGTTTGGTTGAGAGAAACCGTTCCGCGAAGAACATGTGCCTCGCGCGACGGTGCTGATAGCCCGACCGGCAGAAGAAAGTAGGCCGGTCACTCCGTGACCGGAATCTTCGAGTCACGGAGTGACTCGTCTACTTTTGGGTAAGCGATTTCCTGTCACTCGCCTAGAAGCCTGACTCGCCCTCACGCGCTGGCAACACCGCTGCGTTTCGCTTGCTGTTCTTCTGCTGCACTCGGCCGGAAGTAGAACGGGACGGCCTTCCAGAAGTCGGTGTCGTTTTCGAGACCACTATCAATCGAAGGCGTCGCGTCTGAGAGCAGTCGTTGTTCACCCAGCCGTGCGATGGAACTGGCTCGCGGCTTGGCGATCACTTCGTCCGTGAGCAGTCTTGCTGGCGAAATCGCCCCTGCGTGGTCGGTCAGTCCCGGCCCCGTGATGGTGTCCGAGGCCGCTCGGTTCGCCAGCCACTCGTCCGCCGAGACGATCTGCACGGGAGCCATTAATCGCCACGAGCTGATCGAAGTGGGAATCGCATTGTCGATCGCATAGCGTCCGACGAAGAAGTCTCCGCGTTGAGCGTTCTCCACGACCCAGACATCGGTCACGTTGCACGGACAGTTCTCGGCAATGGCTGCAAACGTATCGACTGCGACAAACCGGCAACCGGTCGCGTACGCGAATGTCTTCGCGCAAACGAGGCCGACGCGCAGGCCGGTAAAGCTGCCGGGACCTTTGCTCACCGCGATGGCTTGAACGTCGCGCGAGGTCGCGCCGTGGGTGTGCAGCAGTTCTCGCAACTCCAGCACCAACGATTGAGCGTGCCGCCGCCCTGCTTGCCCAAGCAACCGCTCTTCGAGAAGCTGGCCATCGCGCCGCAACGCGATGCTTCCCACAAACCCACTCGTTTCCAAACCAATTATCAGCATGAAGTCGATACCGAGAGATGACATGACCAACGGAACAGCCACTTAGACGGGGCGAAGCATAGCGGGGAACCCCATTCCGTCCGAGGCTGCTACACCTCGTGCGGTCTGCAATGAGACGTTCTCTGCGGTTAGAGTCGTGGTGAGCCAGTGGGCTGACTCCGCCCGGCTCACCAAGGATGTCTCATTGATGATCGCGTGAGGTATACACTCCACGCGGCCGAAGCGGGCACGAACTCGGAGTGTCTGCGAGAACGCAACTCGCATCTTTACCCAGGCTTTCCGTACCGTCCATTTTTCAAAGTGGTCTTGCCCATGTCTCACTGGTCTTCACTTCGTGGTCACGCGGAACAGCGTGAGATGTTTCGACGCGCGATCTCGCGTGGACGGCTGTCGCAGGCGTACTTGCTCGTCGGCCCCGATGGGATCGGCAAGCAGCAGTTCGCGCGGCGGTTGGCTCAGTCGTTGTTGTGCCAGGCGTTGGGTGAAGACCCACTCGAAGCGTGCGGCCAGTGTGCGGGTTGCCGTCCGTATCTCGCGTCGGCTCATCCGGACTTTTTGTTCGTCGGATGTCCCGAGGGCAAGCGCGAAATACCGATCGACCTGATGATTGGCTCGAAGGAGCGTCGCGGACAGGAGGGGTTGTGTCACGACTTATCGATCCGGCCACTCGCGGGTTCGCGCAAGGTGGCGATCATCGACGATGCCGACTTGATGAATGAGGCCAGCGCGAATGCGCTGTTGAAGACGCTCGAAGAGCCGCCCGAGCGAGCGATGCTGTTTTTGATCGGCTCGAATCTGGATGCCGTGCTGCCGACGATCCGTTCACGCTGTCAGTTGGTTCGATTCTCGCCGCTCTCGAATTCCGATGTCGCCGCGTTGCTGGTCGAACAGGACTTGGTCCCGTCTCGCGAGGAGGCTCAGTTCGCGGCGGCACTCAGCGACGGCAGTCTGACCGTGGCTCGGCAACTGCTCGAACCGGAGCTAGCGTCACTGCGATCGACGCTTTACCTCGCACTGTCGCAAGCCAACTTCAGCGGACTCAGTCTGTCCAAGCTGTTGTTTGAGGGGATCGACAAGATCAGTGCGGACACGCCCGCGCAACGCGTCAACATCCTCTGGCTGATCCGGTTTGCGGTCGAGTTTTACCGAGCGGCAATGTGGCGGCTGGGTCACGGTGCCACTGCGAGTAGCAACACGATGATGATCCCCGAAGCAACCGCATTCGCCGATCAAATCGCCACTCACGCGGAGCCGTTTGATCGGTTGGGAAAACTCATCGACCGCACCATCACGGCAGCGAGCCACATCGACCAGAACATCTCAGTCGCGCTGAGTCTCGACGCGCTGTTGGACGACCTCGCAGGGCTCTCACGCTTGGCGTGACGACACGAAGGCATGAAGGCCAGACGCTCTCGTTCGTTCGTTTCCAACGGGAATGCACTCGGACGTGGGCGTCCAAACTACGTTTTTTCACGGGCGACAAACGACACTCCCGTTCACCCGACATGCCGCCAGCGGAACGCGGCGCGGAGCAGAATCAGGCCGAAGCCAAAGAGTGCGAGGCCCGCACAACCGAGGAGCGATGCCGTCGTGGCGACGGGCAGCGTGAGTGATGCGGCAAGTGGTTCGATCAGCGCGAACGAGTGTCGCGACACTCGGTGGCTTGGCTTCGAAGCGGACGTGTTCTTATTGCGCACGGTGCTTGACGACTTGTCGATTGCTGTTGATGCGAGCCCGTTTGTTTCGCCCAGCGCCGGGCCGTCAACCGTTGAAGATGGACGCGTGGAGTGGCTCGACGCGAACAGGACGGAGGCACCGGTTCCCGTCGCTTGCGAATCACCACTCGGCAATTCGATCGTTCCAAAGTGAGGAGTCTCAGAGCGAGAAGCGGGTATCAAAATCGAACCGTTGAGTTTGTCTGAGGACGATGTGGCGGATGCCAGACGAGTGCCGTCATCACGGTTGCGAATGTCACTGATGAGGGACAACGTTGGAACGACGGGGCCGCGTTCTTCAACCGATTGCCAGAGGATCGGTTCCGAGAATCCAACCGAGTGACGACGTGACGACTGAGCTGGCGGCAACGCGTTCGTGGAAGCGTGTTGAACCGATTCCGATTGCAGTCGATGTTCGCGCAGCTTCACGAGGTGTCGTTCGGGACGCGGAGCCTGTTCGGGCGTTGCGACTGCTGGTGGAGCTACTTCCAACGACGATCGACTGCGCCGCGTCGAGACGATCGAACCATCACGCGAAGCGGGAATGGTTGTCGAGGTCTTCGTCTCCGATGGCTCCGTCGGCGCGAGGTGTCGCTGCGATGACGCATTCGCTGACGGAGCCGCTTCAGCCTGAGCTGGCAACTTGAAGGCCCCGCCGGGATTCAGCGAAGCTGCCGACTCCAAGCGACGACGCAACTGAACGACGCGCTGCACGGGGAACGATTCGTCGGCCGAGTTCTCGGCTTCGCTTTCCTTCGACTTCGTGGCGGCACGCTTCTCCGTAAGGTCAGCGGATCGCTGCACGACGGACGCTGTTGGCTTCACAGTTGGCTTCACAGAGGACACCGTTGGCTTCGCAGAAAGAACCGGTTCGGTGTTGAGGTCTTCGTGTTCCCATTCCAACTTGCGATTGAACGGCGAGGACTCGTCGTCAAGTTCCTTGTCGGCAACGTGCTGAATCTGGTCGCGGAATGGCTCACGCAGCGACTCTTCCACAGGGGCGGATGTCTCCGGACGAGCGGCTCGTCGGTTTGCCGGAGCCTCATTCGTGCGAGTTGCGACCACCGCGATGGGTGATTGTTCCAGATCATCTTCGAGATCGAACGGATCATCGATTACGTCGCGGGATTGCGACACGACGAGTCTCTCGTCGGGCAGGATGTGCGATTTCACATCCGGTTCGTCGGACTCGATCGCCGTTCGATTGAGAACGATCCGCCGGAACTTGGTGGGAGTCTGAAACGGCTCGGCTTCTGGAGCGGGAGTTGGCGGCAAGTCGCCAGCCCACGCGAGGTCTTGTTCGTTGGAATTGGTTGGCCGATTGGTCGGTTGCAAGTGGTCTCGCGCGGACTCAACCAATTTCTCTTCGGATCGAGAGACCTCCGATCCCCTCTCGGCGCCTGATTTGGGAGAGATCGTTGTCGAGGATCGTGGAGCCGCTGCGGCCATCCGTGGTTCGGCTTCCCCGCGATGACCTCGCCCCGCAATCGCATCGCGTCGTGATCGTAAATCATTCGCGAACAGAGCTGTCTGCTCAGGCGAACAATCTTTTGCAGAGCCATTCAATTGTGAAGAGGCTTCAGAAATCTTGGCGGCACGCTCGGCCAGTTGAACGGCACGGTCGAGATCACCCTGTTCGGCTTGGTGCTGCGCGTCGGCTTGCAAGCGGCGGATCGTTGCGGAAAAGCCGTTCTCGGTCGCCGATGGCTTCGTTTCACGAGAGCGGGCCGCAGTCGCTTTCGATCCGGCCGACTTCGGCGCGGCGGCGTTGGACGACGACCTTACTTTCGGCAATGCCCACCAATCTCCCATGGCGGGATGGCCGACTCCGCAAGCCAGGCCGAAGGCGGTTAGACCGGCCGCTGAAATCAGCCGCCAGTTGCGAGGCAGATCAACGTGTTGTCGCTGATTTCGTTGTGATCCTGCCATGCGTCACCTCTCGACACCGCTTCCAGACGAGCATCCCCGCAAAATGCCGACGGCACTTTACTCCACGTCACTGATTCGAATCGGTCACGGAAGGTTGATCGCTGGAGCCGGTCGTACCGGTCTGGAAGAGTTGGTCGATTGTCGCAAGGACAGCGAAGAATCAGTTCGCCCGGCTTGCCATGATCCCATACGCGCCAGAGCCAACGCAGACCACCGAGTCTTTCAGGCAACCTTTGCCGAACACTGCGGGTGACCAGTGTTGATGCGCCCGCCAAAAGTCGCCTTCATCGCTCCGCGTGAAGACAGCCGAACGCGGAACGACGCTGTTTCCCGCGTATCCGGGTCGCTGGTGACTCGGCGGAATTCACGCGGAGCGTTGAAGGCGACTTTTGTCGGTCACGTCTGTGTTGCCCAACCCACACCAACCCGAAGTGTGAACGAGAGAGAAGTATGAATGAGGGAGTCGAACGCTCACGCCCTCGCTCACGCCCTCGCTCACGCTTCGGATTGGTGTGGGTTGGGTTAACCATTTCAGGCCGCTCGCCGAAATGCCCGAGCCTACCTCTGCTTGGACCGCAACAAGATCGCCTTGACCGTTTCCCGCGGATCGGGGACAAGTCCGCCGCTCGGCGGCTAAAAGGATTTCGGTCGTGTCCGCATGGAGGCGTTCGCGGTGGTTTCGACGGTCTCGACATTCCCAGTCGCAGTCAGTCTGCGTCGTCTGTTCCCACAAGCGAGCTTCGTCGGCTGTGCCAACATCTGTGCGACCGATGCGTTCCAAAACAGTCGTGACGTGACTCCTCAAAGTCTGTTCGCGGTGGTTCAGGGCGCGAAGGCGAATGGGGCGCAGTTCATTCATGAAGCGGTCTCGCGCGGAGCGAACGGTCTGCTGGTGAATCGACCTCTGCCGGGAATGACCCTGCCGCAATGTGTCGTTTCCGATGTTCGATCCGCGTATTCGCGCGTGTGCGAAGCACTGGCGGGAGATCCAACACGACGGCTTGATGTCGCGGGAATCACCGGAACGAACGGCAAGACGACCACGACTTGGATCGTGCGCACGATGCTCGAACGAGCCGGTCGTCGCTGCGGCATACTAGGGACGGTCGAGTACTCGGATGGCTTCGCGATCGAACCGGCGAGTCTCACCACGCCCGATTCGCGGTCGCTGGCCCGCTGGATGCATCGCATGGCTTCGCGCGGGACGACTCACGCCGCGATCGAGTTGTCGAGCCACGCACTGCATCAAGGTCGCGCGGCCGGGATAGAGCTGGAAGCGGCCCTCATCACGAACATCACGCAAGACCACTTCGACTACCACCAGAGCTTCGATCCGTATCGCGCGGCGAAGGCCCGCGTACTGGAGACGGTGCGGCCGGGTGGACTGGTCGCTCTGAATGCTGATGACTCTGGGAGTTGGTCGTTGCGAGATCGCGTTTCCAATTCGATGTCGTTCGTTTCGTATGGACTGCGACCAAAGGCAGACGTGGCGGCGCAAGTGCGTGAAGAGTCGATGGAGGGGAGCCGCTTCCGGTTGTCACTCCACGGCACAACTGTCGATTGTGCGACATCATTGATCGGGCGACACAACATCTCGAACTGTGTTGCCGCCGCCACCATCGCGTTCCATCTGGGACTGACCCCCGACGAAATCGTCACCGGAATCGAGCAGTTTCACTGCGTCCCCGGCCGACTCGAACGAATTCAATGTGGCCAGCCATTTGAAGTCTTTGTCGATTACGCGCACACGGATGACGCGCTGCGGCGCTGCCTGCAAAGTTTGAAGAGCATCACGCCGGGGCGAATCATCTGCGTGTTCGGTGCGGGCGGTGATCGCGATCGCGCCAAGCGACCGCTCCTCGGTCGTGCCGCGTTGCTCGCCGATGTGGCGATCGTGACAAGTGACAATCCTCGCAGTGAAAACCCACTGGCGATCATCGACGAAATCGTCGGCGGCATGTCGGCCTCGCACCGTGAGTCGATCATCGAACCGGATCGCGCGGCGGCGATTCAGAGAGCACTCGAACTGGCTCGACCCGGCGACAGCGTGCTGATCGCAGGCAAAGGGCACGAAAATGAACAGATCATCGACGGACGACACCTTCCGTTCGACGATCGACAGGTCTCACGCGCGTTTCTGTCGGAACGATGGCGACCACAACTGAGCCAGCAACGGCGAGCGAGTGCCTGACCATGGAACGGCTCAACCTGAGTGACCTGATCGATGCCACCGGTGGCCAGTTGGCGTCGTCGCCGACAGCCGATCTTTCGTTCGCCCGCGTTTGCATTGACTCGCGCGAGGTCCGACCGGGCGATCTCTTTTGGGCATTGCCAGGCGAACGTTGCCACGGTCACGACTTCATTCCGCAAGCACTCGAACGGGGCGCGGCCCTTTGCGTGACGAGCCGCTCACTCGGTGAAACGACCAGAGGGCAGACGCTGCTCGTGGACGATCCACTCGCCGCACTGGGGCGGTTGTCACGCTGGTATCGCTCGACTCTCGAAACGCTCGTTGTCGGTGTGACCGGCAGCGTCGGAAAGACCACGACACGCGATCTGATTCATGCCGCACTCGCCTCCGAATTTGAGGGGCTGCGGAGCCGCAAGAACTTCAACAACTTGATCGGCCTGCCGCTCAGCCTGCTCGATATTGAGCAGCAGCACGAGTTCGCCGTCTTAGAAATGGGAGCGTCTCGACCCGGCGACATTCGCGAACTGTCCGAGATCGCGATTCCCGAGATCGGCGTTGTCACCGCCATCGGCCCCGCTCATCTCGCCAGTTTCGGTAGCCTCGACGCGATCATTCAAACGAAGGGCGAGTTGCTCGAATGCCTCCCCTCGACCGGGTTTGCCGTCCTGCCGGGCGACGATCCGATTCTGAGGCAGATGGCTGATCGAGCACCCTGTCCGGTGATCTTCGTCGGTGAAGGGGACGACAACCATTTGCAGGCGACGCGCGTTCAAGCCTCCTTCGAGGGACTACGATTCCACGCGGATGGCGTTGAATTCGACGTGCCGGTCTGCGGTCGCCATCACCTGACCAACGTACTGTGTGCCATCGCGATTGCGCGCGAGATCGGCGTGCGATCCAAGTCACTCGTTCAGGGACTGTCGTACTTCCAACCGATTGAAGGTCGCTGCAATCTCAAGCGAATCGGCTCATGGACCGTGATCGACGACACCTACAACGCCAGCCCGAAGTCGGTCGCCGCCGCGTGCCAGATGATGCGCGACCTCGAACTGCCGGGGATCGGTCAGCGCATCATGGTTCTCGGTGACATGAAGGAACTTGGTTCGACGGCCGCTTACGAACACGAACAGATCGGCGCACTGGTCGCTCAACTTGGCATCGAACTTCTGCTGGCCTGCGGCTCACACGCGGATGACATCGCCATCGGGGCCGAACGCGCCGGAATGGCTCCGCATCGCATCGCCGCATCGCCGGATATCGAAACCGCGAAGGCGGTCCTCGACTGCTGGCTCGAACCGGGTGACACACTGCTCGTCAAAGGCTCACGCGCCACACGCATGGAACGAATCATCGACTGGCTGCGAGATCGAGCCAGCCTCGAAATGACGCTGAGAGGAGATACGACTCAACGGCATTGTGCCTAAGTCGCAAGATTGAACGAATCACCGCAAGTCAGCAGGAGAATCGGTTTCGTCACGAGTGCAGGGTTTGCGGGAATCCATGCGGTCTGGGTCGCGCCGGCCGCGAGTGCTTCAAGAGCGAATGAAGTGGCTACTGGGTCAGTCGTTTTGTTTGTCTCGGTGACGAAACCAACGACCGGGTGCCGGGGGATCATCTCCCGGCACCCGGCTCCGCATTTCGAGCGGCAGGAGTCGCTTGGCCGACACCAACCCGAAGCGTCAGCGAGGACGCTGCTCCACCCTGGCTAGACGCCAATCGTTCCTCGCTGACGCTTCGAGTTGGTTTTGAAACCGTTTTACCAGTGCCATTGGATCGCCGCTGATGCTCGTCTGGCTTCTCAAACATTATGGCTTCTGGCTGGCGGACGCTGCGACGGGTGACTCTCACGTCTTCCTCACCGCGCGCATTGCATTGGCCGCAATGGTGTCGTTCCTGACCGCCGTCGTCTGCGGGCCGTTTGCCATCCGCTGGTTGAAGTCGCGCTTTCGCGAACGGATCGACAGCGCTTCGGCCCGGCTCAACGAACTCCATGCCGCCAAGAGCAACACTCCCACGATGGGTGGTTTGTTCATTGTGGCCGCAATCGTGGTGGCGGCGGTCTGCTGTGCCGACCTCTCCAATCGCTACGTGATTCAGGCGCTGCTCGTCGTCGTCGGATTCGGCTGTCTCGGTGCGATGGATGACTGGATCAAGATCAGCACCCAGCGACGCGGTCTGACGGCACGTCAAAAAATAGTCGCACAGTCGGTCTTCGCACTGGCGGTTTCTTCATGGCTCTACATGGTGCAACTCAGCCAGCCACAGGGATTGGAATTGGTGTTTCCGTTCGGGAAAATGAGCCTGTTTCTCGGGGCGGGCTTCATCGGTTGGTCCGCCTTTGTCATGGTCGGCAGCTCCAACGGAGTCAATCTAACGGATGGACTCGATGGCCTGGCTGCCGGATGTTTGGTTTTTGCGGGCCTCGCGTATGCGGCCCTGTCGTATCTGAGTGGCCACCGCCTCATGGCTGAATATCTCAGCATCCCGCACATGGTCGGAGCCGGTGAGTTGGGTGTGTTGTTCGCGGCCATGGTCGGAGCGATGCTCGGGTTCCTTTGGTTCAACTGCCACCCCGCCGAAGTCTTTATGGGGGACACCGGCTCACTTCCGACCGGCGCCCTCCTTGGATACGGAGCTTTGGTGGTGCGACAAGAGGTCCTACTCGTCATCGTGGGCGGTGTCTTCGTCGTGGAGACGCTCAGCGTGATCGCTCAAGTCGCCAGCTACCGGTTTACTGGACGCCGTGTTCTCGCGTGTAGCCCACTCCACAATCACTTCGTTTTTCGAGGCATCTCCGAAACGAAGATCGTCGTCCGATTCTGGATCGGCTCGGCGTTATTGGCCCTGCTCGCTGTGGCAAGCCTGAAGATTCGCTGACGTGACTCTTGGTTCTGGCCTTTCGCCGCCAGAAGTACCCTCGCCCGACGAGGGCACGAGAATCATGATCTCGATGCCGCGCTCGCTGTTGTCGCCAGGGACCTTACTCACGCGTCGCCGCAAGACCACGCTCACAAAACTGGCAGGCAAAGAAGTCCTCAGAAGAGAAACAAAAAAAGCCCCTGCGTGAGCAGGGGCTTTCTATTCGACACGATTCAACCTCAACCTCAACCAAAATACTGACCCCATGGGGATTCGAACCCCAGTTCACGGACTGAAAATCCGTTGTCCTAGGCCTCTAGACGATGGGGCCATCAAGCACTGAGAGGAACCGCAGCGAAGCTTATCTTTCAAAAAGACCACCGGCAACCCAAACACCACCCGCTCCGCGACACCAGTGATCACCCTTCACAGTCTGTCTTCGCTATCACCAACAGTTCCATCTCGGCAGCGATCGCTGCTGAAACTTCCTGTCTGTGAATCGGCACTTCACGAGGGGCTTCGATACCAAGTCGAACCTTATCACCACGAATTTCAATAACCGTGATAACAATTGAGCCGTCAATGAGGATGCTTTCGTTTCTCTTGCGAGACAAGACAAGCATAATAAGCTCCTTCCAACCGGGAGCCTCTGGCGAGCGATTCAATGTCTGAAGCTCGCACTCGGGAGGCTACGCCATTTCCTTGAGGGACTTGAGCGGCCGAACCTTCACAACATTACGAGCGGGCTTGGCCTTAACTTCCATCATTTCATCGGGCTTGAAAGGGTTCTTGCGAGTTGTGGCCTTAGTGGCTGGTTTACGAATTACTTGAATCTTCAAGAGTCCTGGGAAGCTGAACACACCAGGTCCCTTTTTGCCGATCTCTTTGCCAATCAGTTCACTCAATTGGGCGAACACATTTCCGACATCTTTGCGGGTCAGTCCAGTGGCTTCCGCCAAAGCGGTGAGTACTTCCGTCTTGGACTTCGCCTTCTTTGCTTCCGACATTTCCTACTCCTCAGGTTGTGATCTCGTGATCAAATACTGCGATCTCGCGACTCAGAAAAGTCCATCTTCCTGCTCGACATCCTTGTCAGGGGCACACGCCAGCGGCGACCCGGAAGCAGAGTAAAGTGTTGTTAGTTCAAGTTGTCAATCATCGAAGGGCTGTTTTTCACCGAGAATTCTCGTTGTGTTTCAACTTCACAATTTCTCGGTCCCCCTATCTTTCTGCGGAGTTGGACGTTGAGTGGGTGGGCAAGGTGGGTGCAGGAGCGGTTTTCGGTTCATTCAGCCCCGCCGCGTCACCTGCGCCGATTCGCAATGAGAGCAACAAACATCCTCCGGCCAACGCAGCTTCCGAACCATCGCAAAGTACTTCACTTCGTCAATCAACGGCAGAAGTGCAAGTTCGATCCCTGGCCCCCCGATACCAATTCCTTCGATGTTTTACACAGCTCCCAGCCGTATGCTCTCCAAGCGATTTAATCGCTTTTCCTCGACGCGAACAGACCTCCCCGAAACACCGGTTGAGCCTTCACGAAAACAGGCTGGGGTGTTCTTTCAGGCGATCACGCGACACGCCATGTCCTGCTCGCACCGAGTCATGATCTTCGTCATGATTCCCCCCGACGACCGAGTCTTCCGTCACGTCATTGAAGATCAAGGGCGTCAGCATCATCCGCGGATCAGTGTTGTCTCCCACAGCCGGGCGGGTAACTCTGCAACTCACACTTCGGGTTGGTGTGGGTCAGGCAAGTCTTTCCAGTCGCCTAATGAGTCGTGATCGGGCTGATGTTGAGTTCCCGCACAGTATCCATCAAAAAATGACGAGATGCATCCATCAAAAAATTGACGAGATGCCCTTTTTGGCAACCTGTCCCATGGCGAAGGTGGCAACAACCACTCCGATCCGGCCGCCATGCCCGATAGGCTTCTCGCTCACCACCAGCCTCTCCGACCACAATTCCATCTGCCCCCCCACCGACCCAAACCGCCCGCCCTACAACAGCTCCGGCGACGGATTGCCAAGACGATCTCTCCTAGACGAGTTAGGCCATCCCGTTGACGAAGCGACGGGACGACCGTCGTTCCATCGCGTCACCGACAGAACCGCTCGAAACAATCTCAGCTGCGTGAGACATGATCGACTCGGTCGAACGATTACGTGGCCGTACTTTGAGCCAATGCCCAACGGAGGTAGGCTTCGATCCACGGGTCGAGGTCGCCATCCAGTAGTGCCAGCGGGTGAGAGGTCTTGTACTCGGAGCGATTGTCTTTGCAGTACGACTCGGGGTGCAGGACGTAGCTGCGAATTGTTTCACCACCGAAGCCGATACGTGACTTTTGGCCGCGCCGAGCAGAGATCTCGGCGTCGCGTTTGTCGGCCTCCAACTGGTACAGCTTGGCGATCATCATTTTGCGGGCGAGTGCCCGGTTCTGATGTTGGCTCCGCTCGTTCTGACACTGAACCACGGCGTTGGTTGGCAGGTGCGTCAGCCGGATGGCCGAGTCGGTTTTGTTGACCTTCTGGCCACCGGCACCACTGGCGCGACAGATGTCTTCGCGGATGATCTTCGGATCGTCCCATGCGACATCGATGTTGATGCTGTCGTCCACTTCGGGTGTGACATCGACGGCCGCGAACGACGTTTGGCGGCGGTGAGCCGAATCGAAGGGACTCATCCGGATCAGCCGGTGATTGCCTGTCTCGCCCTTCAGCAGTCCGAAAATGAACGGACCGCGAATGATGAGCGTGGCCGAGTGAATGCCGGCCTCTTCGGCGGGTGACGAATCGAGCAATTCCGAAGTGAACCCACGATTCTCGGCCCAGCGTTGATACATGCGCAGCAGCAGCTCGGCGAAGTCTTGGGCGTCCGTGCCTCCTTCGCCCGATTGAACCGCGATGTAAGCGGCGTTGCCGTCTTGCGGGCCGGACAGCATCGCTTGCAGTTCGGCTTTGGCGAACTGCTCGTGGAGCGATGCGACCAATGTGACCGCATCGTCTCCCACGTCTTCGCCCATTTCGGCGAACTCAACCATGACGCCAAGGTCTTCGGCCCCTTTGACGAGTTCGGCGATCGGCTTGATCGCGGCGTTGAGCTGCTTGAACTCGTTCATCGTGGCCTGAGCCTTCTCCTGGTTGTTCCAGAAGTCTGGCTCAGACATGCGCGTACTAATCTCGGCGATGCGTTGCTGCTTGGCAGCCCAGTCAAAGAGAGTCTCGGAGTTGGAGAATCCGGGCAATCAGCGACTTCGCTTCATCTTGTTGGGCAGTTTCCATGGCAGCGGTCTCACATTTCATTCACGAGGAATAACGGAACGGCAGGAGTATATCGGACGAATTGGCGAGTGCGACCGCAGTTGGTCTTGTTACGACAGCAACATCTTCAAGTCGTCGGCGGTCATGTCTTGGAGGATTGAGTTGTTCTGTTCGAGGATCGCGTCGGCGAGTTCTCGTTTCTGCTTCTGCAACTCGGCGATCTTCTCTTCGACGGTCCCTTTGCAGATGAGTCGATACGCGAAGACTTGTCGCGTTTGACCGACGCGGTGGGCGCGGTCGATTGCCTGCGTTTCGACGGCGGGGTTCCACCACGGATCGAGAATGAAGACATAATCGGCCGCAGTCAGGTTCAGACCCAAACCGCCCGCTTTGAGGCTAATGAGGAACACGCCGCATTTTTCATCCGACTGGAATCGCTCGACGCGTTCCTTACGGTCGCGCGTCTGGCCATCGAGGTATTCGTAGACGATTCCCTTCTTGTCGAAGTGTTCTCGCACGATCGCCAACATGCTGGTGAACTGCGAGAAGACGAGCGTCTTGTGCCCCTCTTCGATCAACTCTTCGATGTGCGGAATGAGGACATCGAGCTTTGCACTCGAATCGGCGGAGGACGACTTGTCGAGCAGAGCCGGGTGACACGCGGCCTGTCGCAATCTGAGCAACGCTTCGAGAACGTGCATCTTGGACTTGGCCAAGCCTTGATCCTCGATGATCCCAAGCAACGAGTCGCGGTAATGGGCACGCATCTCGTCGTACAGCCGCTGTTGATCGGGCCCCATCTCGCAAAAGATCGTTTGTTCGAGCTTTTCGGGAAGTTCGCTGGCCACGCTTTGCTTAGTGCGTCGCAGGATGAGCGGCTTCAAGCCGTCAGCCAAAACGCGGCGGGTCTCGACGTTTTCGGGATCGGCCGCATGCAATTTGAAGGCGGAACTGCGTCCCAACATGCCGGGGTTGAGGAACTCGAAAATGGAACAGAGATCGCCGAGATGGTTCTCGATCGGCGTGCCGCTCAGGCCGATACGGTGTCGCGCTTTGAGTAATCGCGTCGCCTTGGCCACTTGCGAGGCCGAGTTCTTGATGGCTTGAGCCTCATCCAAAATCACGTAGTCGAAATCGACTTCTTTCATGATGAGGACATCGCGTCGCAGCGTCCCGTAGGTCGTCAGGATCAAGTCGTACTCGCCAAAGTCGTCACGCAGCTTGGCGCGGTCGAGTCCCGAGTATTCGAGCACATTCATCTCTGGCGTAAACTTCTCCGCTTCCTGCTTCCAGTTGAACATCAGCGATTTGGGGACGACCACGAGTGACGTGCGGCGTTTCTTGGCGGGCTTGCGTCGCCCTTCAAGGAACGCGAGGACTTGGATCGTCTTACCGAGACCCATGTCGTCCGCGAGACAGCCGCCGAATTGAAACTCTTCGAGGAATCGGAGCCATCCAAGGCCCTCGCGCTGATACGGACGAAGCTCACCTTTGAACGAAGGAGGTTCCGGCTCGCTCTTGATCCCTTCAAATGCCGCAAGCCGATCGCGGACCTCAATGAAGCGGGCGTCGAGATCGACCGTCGATTGCGTCGAGAGCAGCGCGTCCAAGATGCCGACTTGAACGTTGGTGAACTGGAGATGGTCTCCTTCGGCCACGCCCAACCCTGCGAGCAACCCGTAACGCTCCATCCATTCTTCGGGCAGAATTCCCAGCGAACCGTCGTCCAGCATAATGGTGCCGTCGCCACGAGCCAGCGCGGCGAGCAACTCGGGAAACGTGACGCGCGCCCCGCCGAAATTCACGTCGGCATGCAGCTCGAACCAGTCGATGTTCGACTTGATTTGGAACTTCAGATCGACCGCTTGTCGCACTTGCTTGCCATCGGCTTTCACCTGCCAGCCATCGGCGATGAGGGCACGCACGGCGGGAGCGAGATCGCGTGCAGCGATCTCGGCGTCGTGCTGGCCGCGACGGTAATCGAGCAGTCGCCGGAAGCCGCCGTCCTGCAACTGTGACCACGCCAAGGCTTCGGCCTGACGATCGCGCACGAGGCAGCGATTGGCCTTACGCTGAACGATGGCCCACTGGCTGCTGGTCCCGCGCACGGGAGTGCCATCGTAGTCGAACAACACTTCCGCCTTGAGTCGATCCTGATGCCAGCGCGATCGGCCGGGAGCGTGGACCACCACAATCGGTTGCGGTGCCACGACCACTTCTTCGAGACGCAGTTCTTCCGGAAGCTCGAGCTTCGGCAGCGCGGGCATGTCGAGCAGTCGGTCAACGAGTGCGTGTTCTTCGCCTGCGGCCACTTGGAATTCGTCTGAGCGTCGGAGCAGTGTCACCCACGGATAGGCATCGAAATCCTGAAACGGTCGGACCTGCGTGTCTGTGATGGCGAGGCCACCCGGCACGACCAGTACCGGCTCACGCAACGGCATCTTTTCCGATCCGCGTCGCAATGTTCCTCGCAACTTCCAGACTTGCTGGTCTTCTTCAAACTCGACTGCCAAGCAAAGTTCCCACGGCGCGCCCGCGTCCCATGACAGCGTTTCGGTGACGCGTTCGTCGTCGCCAAGCAGGCGGATGCGACCGGTGGCACAAATCGCGGGCAACAGCAGTTGGCACAGATCGTGAGGGACTCGGTAACGGAACGCGGCCAGATTGTCGGCCACTTGTCCGGAGAGCGAGGTTCGGTCGGGAGTCCCGCCAACGATGTGCGCGAGGATACGGCGATCCTCGTCGTCGTCGATCTCTTCAAACTTGCCAGGACGCAGCTTGAGCGGCTTCAGTTTCCCCCATTCGCCGTTCGCGCGTCGCTGACGTTGCGAGGTTTGAATGACGATCAATCCCGCCTCTTCGCTCGCCCGAGCGTCAATCTCGTAAAAGACCTGCCGCTCGCGACCGGCCGCTGAAGTGGAGGACTCTTCGCCCTGCATCTCTTTGCGCAGTTCACTGAGTCGGATTTCCCACTCTTTCAGGCGTACCGATGCTTCAAATTTTGGTTCGTCCGCATCGTCGTCATCGTCGCCAGCCTTTGATTTTTTCTTCTTGGAGCGACTGGAAGACGTTCCCATATCAGCCAAGGCGGCGGCATCGGCTTCGACATCATCCCAGACTTCGGAATCGCTTCCGAAACGGAGCGGCACATCGTCCTCAACCATGAACGGCGGAAAGAACCCCGGCTTGGTGGAGGGCGAGACGTAGGATCCGGCATCGGCGGCGAGGATCGTGGCCCACAAATGCTTGCACTGAGCGTTGCCGCTCGGATTCGCGGACGTTCCCGCGCAATTGCAGATCATCCGAAACGGCCCGCCATCGCGGCTGAGTTGCGTTTGAAATTCAACGCCATCCCGCACGACGGCGAACAAATGATCTGGCGTCACACGAATCACGGAGACTCGCTCGGCCTGAATGTACGCGGCACCCCGAAAGCGAATATCGCCACGAAACTTGCCTTCCAGCAGTTCCGACAACGTCATGGACGGTTCCCTGTTTTTGCGGTGGTGGGAAGATGAATTCGCGGGACTTGGCGTGAAGCGGTCCCGACATTTCCCAGCCGCAGTTCCTGTCTCGAAGCTTGAAATCTCGCTCGAAACACCCTGAGGACGGCGTATC
This sequence comes from Schlesneria paludicola DSM 18645, assembly GCA_945862235.1. Taxonomy (GTDB): domain Bacteria; phylum Planctomycetota; class Planctomycetia; order Planctomycetales; family Planctomycetaceae; genus Schlesneria; species Schlesneria paludicola_A. Next base: position 16,659 of record CAMAYU010000007.1, on the reverse strand, counting down.
GAGCGCAGCAGGGGAAGGTAGCCGATACCCGGCAACGTGGGTAGTCAGTAACGGCGAACGATTCGCGACGATTACAGGCTCCGTTCGTCCCTTTTGTCGGCACCGGCAGGCTCCTACACTCTCGCCGCCGTTTTGGATCTAGCCGCGATGCAATGGGATTGGTGAGTGAAACGGCGTGGCTTACCAACCTGTTGAAAAAGTCTTAGCACAGGCGGCTCGCTTGTTTGTTTAACTACAAAAGCAAGCCGGCGAGCCGCCTACTCTACGTTTTTCAACAGGCAGTTGTGCCGCTTAGGAACTGGCTCGAAACAACTTCCTCGTTGAACCGCAAGCCAAACGCGAGCGCGGAGGGGTAACACAGGGCCTCAACTCCGTACCGCCTCCGCGCTCGCCTTTGGCTTACGCTTAAACGAGCGACTGGAAATCGCGAAGTTATTTTGAGCCAGTTCCTTAATACTTCTCCCCCGCCCCACCGATCACAGGTTGAGGAATCCTCAATGCACACTCGCCGATTTGCCGTACTCGCCCTGCTCAGTCTCTCGCTGAGTTTCGGCGCGGTGCTGTTTTCTCAAGATGCCCCGCCTGCGGCCAAACCGACGAAGGCGGAGAGCTGGCCCGAGATGTTCTCGCAGCGGCAGAAAATTGCCGCGCGACTGACCGAGTTGCAGCAGAACTTTCGCAAAGCCAAATCGACGGACGAGCAAGACGCAATGCGTCAGGAGTTCACGGAAAAGCGAACCGAATTCCAGAGTCTGGACGAACGGTTGGTCAAGTTGGCTCCGCAGGTCTACGCCGCTGATCCCAAGAACTTCGACGCGGGTGAGACGGTGATGGAAGCCGCCTTCCAAAATCATCGCTTTGACGAATCGAAGCAGCTTGCCGAGGGACTGATCGCCGCTGGCCGGAAGACGATGCTGACGGTCAATGTGCTGGGCGTCTCGCAATTCGCCACACACGATTTCGCAACGGCGGTCGAAACGTTTGCCGTAGCTGAAAAGGCTGAGATGCTGCACCCGCAATTGGGTGGGCGCTATCAAGAGGCCGCCGCTGAGTACGTCGCGTTCTGGAAGGAAGAGCAGGCCATTCGCAACGCGGAAGCGGCTGCGACCGGAGATGCACAGCTCCCGCGAGTCCTCTTCAAGACGAATCGCGGCGACATTGTGCTCGAACTGTTTGAGAACGAAGCCCCGAACACGGTCGCCAGCTTTATGAGTCTCGTCGAAGCCAAGAAGTATGACGGGATCAAGTTTCATCGAGTGATCCCGATGTTCATGGCTCAAGGGGGAGACCCGAACTCGCTTGACGATGATCCCAGCAACGATGGTCAGGGTGGCCCCGGCTACATGATCAAATGCGAGTGCTTTGAAAAGAGCGCCCGCCGCCACTTTCGCGGTTCGCTCAGCATGGCCAAGACCGCCGCACCCAACACCGGCGGATCGCAGTTCTTCCTGACGCACCTCCCCACGCCGCATCTGAACGCGAACGTCGATGCTCAGTCAGGCCACACGGTCTTCGGTCACATTGTCGAGGGCCTCGACGTGGCGGCGTCACTCAAGAAGGACGACAAGATCGAGTCGGCCACGGTCACTCGCAAACGACCGCACGAGTACAAGCCCGAGACGCTGCCTGACGGCAAGTGATGGGTCGTCCGTTGAGTGCGGAGGCAAGTGGAAAGAGTTCGCATCACCGACCTACCGGTCCATGAGTTCCTGCCGCTCGCGTTAGCTGGAGAACACCGCCTTGAGTGGATTGGTGACGGGACTGATTGGCCTACTGATCGGCTTGGGCTTGAGCTGTTGGCTTGAACAGCTCAGTCGCGTGGAGCGCGCTGCGCTGAACTTGTCCGCCGTTTCGAGTCGCGTCCGTTGGATGCGTTGCGCCGCGCTGATCTTGGTCACGGCGCTGTTGTTCGGAATACTTTACTGGGCCGAACATGTCGTACGTGTCCTCGATACCGACGAAGTCCAGCCGTCGTGGCTCGGCCGGAAAATGCGGCTCTATTACCACCTCGTCTTGCTGTCGCTGCTGATCGTCGCGACGGCGATCGACTTCGACTGCTACATGATCCCAGACCGAATCACGTTCCCCGGAATGCTGGTCGGTCTGCTCGGAGCGGTCGCGTTTGGCGATCTCCAACTCTGTCACTTGTGGGTCGATTGGTCGATCGCCATCCCTCAACTGCGTGGTCCGATGATTCCCGCGTGGTACGCCCCACACCCGCATTGGCACGGTCTCGCGTGGAGCAGCGCGGGACTCATCACTGGTGGGGGACTGACTTGGTTGGCGCGAGCCGTCAGTTCGCGCGTCATGGGTCAAGAAGCGATGGGCTTCGGCGATGTCACTCTGATGGCGATGATCGGCAGCTTTCTCGGCTGGCAAGCGGTCGTCCTCGTGTTCCTGCTGGCACCGCTCGCGGGGCTGAGTGTGGGCATCCTGATCAAGATGATCACCGGCAAGACTTACCTGCCCTACGGCCCGTGGCTGAGCATCGCCGCCGTCTGTGTCCTGTTCCGCTGGAGCTGGCTCTGGGGGCAAACCCGAGTCATCTTCAGCGACTGGCTCAGCCTGACCGTTCTCGCCGGAATCGGCGGCGGCGGCTTCGTGCTGCTACTCGGCCTCACCCGCCTCTACCGCGCGATCCCGGTACGTCCCCAGCCGTAGAGTATGTCTCTGGCTACTCAGGGCCAGCGCCTTGTTGGGGCTGCGTAACCTGTAGGTTGGGACCAGTGGCGTTTCGCCGCGCCGGCCCACCATGATTTCTCGGTGTTTCCCGATGGGGGGCCGGCGCTCGAGGCGAGCTGGTCCCACCCTATTTGGATCAAGGCGATGGCCCTGCTGGCTACTCCTACGAACTGGCAATCCCCTGTTAGCCGGTCGTACAATTTCCGCCGTGCCCGTTCTGGGTGACGCTGTTCCGCGTCCGTGCTGGTGGAAACTCAACTGTCGTTCGACGAAAGGGGAGCCGGTATGTCCAAGTATGCTTCGGAGAAAATTCGCAACATTGTGCTGGTGGGCCATGGTGCCGTCGGGAAGACGACGCTGGCGGATCAGATGCTGTTCAAGGCGGGAGTCGGCTCGCGAGCCGGGTCTGTCGATGACGGCACCAGTCAGCTCGACACCGACGACGAGGCCCGGCAACACCACTTCTCGATCTCGGCCGCGATGGTTCATTTCGAGCATCACGGCGTGCGAGTCAACGTGATCGACACGCCCGGCTATCCCGACTTCGTGGGGCAAGTCATCAGCGCCGTCTGTGCCGCCGAGACCGCACTCATCACGATCAACGCGGGCGCCGGGATCGAAGCCAACACGCGCCGCACGTTCGAACTGGCGGGGAAGGCCCATCTCGCGCGAGTCCTCGTTCTCAACAAGCTCGATGGCGAGAACATCAGCTTCGTCCGCCTGGTCGATCAAATCCGAGAGACCTTCGGCGCGAACTGCATCCCGATGAACGTGCCGTGCGGCGCGGGGGCGACCTTCAAGCGAGTGAAGAGCACGCTGAATCTATCTCACGCCGAAGAGAACGGCGCGGTGGTCGATCCGTCGGCGTATGGCGCGGCGATGATGGACGCGATCGTGGAGGCGGATGAAGAGTTGATGGAGCGGTATCTCGAAGGAGAGACGCTGTCGGCGGACGAGGTGTTGGGCGGAGTGAACAAGGCGATCGCGTTGGGTTCGCTGATCCCAATCTTCTGCGTGAGTGCCAAGACGGGCGTGGGCGTTCCGGAACTGATGAACGCCGTGGCCGACTTCGCTCTCACGCCGGGTGAACTCGTCCGACACGCGACCTCTGGCGGCGGCGATGATGTCGAATTGAGCTCGTCCGACGACGGGCCGCTCGTCGCGCAGGTCTTCAAGACGCGCATCGACCCGTTCGTCTCGAAAATGAGCTTCATCCGCGTTCTGTCGGGCCGGATGACGAAGGACTCGATGGTCAAGGACATGCGGACCGGGAAGCCGGTCAAAGTCCATCAACTGCTCGACGTTCAGGGTGGTCAGGTCGAGTCGGTCGATGAGGCTCATGCCGGTGACGTGGTGGTCGTCGCGAAAGTGGACGAATTCCAAGTGGGGGACACTCTCGTGGCGAGCGACCGCAGCTTCACACTGCCGACGTTCGACTTCCCGAGTCCGATGATCGGCCTCGCCGTCGAGCCGAAGAGTCGCGCCGACCAGCAGAAGATTTCGGGTGCCCTCCACAAGATCGAAGAGGAAGACCCGACGTTCCGCATCACGCGCGATCCGCAAACGCATGAGATGGTCATGCGCGGAATGAGCGACCTGCACCTGCAAATCGTCACCGAACGGCTGCACAAACGCGACAAGGTGGACATCGTCACTCACGCCCCGAAGGTGCCGTATCGCGAGGCGTTCATCGGCCGCGCGGAAGGCTCGTACCGCCACAAAAAACAGTCGGGCGGATCGGGCCAGTTCGCGGAAGTCCATCTGCGCGTCTACCCGCTGTCGCGCGACATCGACCCGGAAACGGAGTTCACTCGCGTTAACTACGAGTCCCTGCGCGAACACCACTACAACAAAGAGCTGAATTTCGCGTTCCTCGATTGCGTTTCCGGCGGCACGATTCCCAATCAGTTCATCCCGGCGATCGAGAAGGGAGTGATCGAGCGAATGGAGAAAGGAGTCCTCGCGGGCTATCAGATTCAAGACCTCGCCGTCGCGGTCTTCTTCGGCAAGGACCATCCGGTCGATAGCAACGAAGCGGCGTTCCGCACGGCGGCAAGCTGCTGTTTCCGCGATGTCTTCCTGCAAGCCAAGCCGTGTCTGCTGGAACCGGTGATGCAGATGGAAGTCACCGTTCCCGGCGATCACCTCGGTGCGATTACCAGCGATCTCAACCCGCGCCGCGGCCGCATGGAAGGCATGGACTCCGTCGCCGGCGGCATGACCGTTGTCCAAGCCCGTGCCCCACTGGCCGAACTGACTACCTACGCCCGCGCCCTCTCCAGCATGACCGGTGGCCAAGGTTCATACACGATGGAGTTCAGTCACTACGAACAGGTTCCACCGCACGAGCAACAGAAGATCGTCGCCTCCGCTCAAATGAAGCACGACGATGAGTGACACGTTGCCAGAATCACCACGAAGTCAGGCTTTTCTGAAAGCTGGACTTTTTTATGATCAGCGTCGTCACTCCAAACAACGGGCGTCATGCGGCTCGCGACAGAATGAGTTACTGGTCGATTTGTAATCCCCGATGGGTCCGACTACCGTTCTTGCACGCGGTCGCGGTCGTTTGCCTGATGCTCGGGCATGACATCGTCGATTGGTTCCGGACTTCGTTCTCTCTCCTGTTTCGGGAAAGTTTTCATGACGCACTCAACCTCAGCACGTTCCACTTCCACGCGGCGCGATTTTCTGAAGCAGACTCTTGTGGGGGGCGTGGCCATCGGTTGGTCGGCTTCCAGCTGGAGTCGCGTGTACGGCGCGAATGAACGGCTGAACGTGGCGTCGATCGGGACGGGAGGCAAAGGCTGGGATGACCTCACGCAAGTGGCGAAGAGCCCGAATGTGAACGTCGTGGCGCTGTGCGACATCGACGAATCGCAGGTTCATCTGGGGCGAGCGGCCGAGAAAATTTCGTCGGCCGCGAAGTTCACCGACTACCGCAAGCTGCTCGACGATGCCAATCAAAAAGCGTTCGATGCGGTCATTGTCTCGACCCCCGATCACATGCACGCGCCGATTGCCCTGCCCGCAATGCAGCTCGGCAAGCACGTCTATTGTCAGAAGCCGCTGACGCACACCGTTCACGAAGCGCGTCAGATGCGACTGGCTGCGACGAAGTACAAGGTCGTCACCCAGATGGGGAACCAGATTCAATCGCACCAGTTCTATCGGACGGCCGTGAAGCTGGTGCATGACGGGGCGATCGGCAAGGTCAAGGAAGTCCATGCGTGGCAGAGCGGCCACATGGGTTGGATCCTCGCCGATGATCGACCCGCCACGAAGGACGAGGTGCCGAGCACGGTTCACTGGGACGAGTGGCTGGGTGTCGCTCCCGAACGACCCTACGTCGGCAAGATTTATCACTCGTTCAACTGGCGAGGCTGGCAGGACTTCTCGAACGGTCAGCTCGGCGACTTCGGTTGCCACATTCTCGACCCGGTCAGCATGGCATTGAAGCTGTCGTCACCGCTCAAGGTGACTGCCGAGGCGACCGCGATGAACCGCGAGGTCTGGTACAAGAAGTCGAAGGTTTCGTATGAGTTCCCCGCGACCGAGCTGACCGTGGCTGGCCCCATCAAAGTGACATGGTACGACGGCGATGGCCACTTCCCATCGAGCGAATCCCACGGCTTGCCCGCCAGCTACAAGCTCCCCGCGTCCGGCTCGGTCCTGATTGGCGAGAAGGGAACGTTGGTGATCCCGCACGTCGCGGCTCCGAAACTCTTCCCTGAAGAAAAGTTTGCCGACTTCAAGATTGAAGAGGTTCCCGCACGCGACCACTACGTGAGCTGGGCCGATGCCTGCCGAGGTGCCGATCACACGACCTCGCACTTCGATTACGCCGTGCCGCTGACCGAAACCGTGTTGCTTGGCACCGTCGCGATCCGACTCCCCGGCGAAACCCTGTTGTGGGACGCCGCCAAGGGAACGATCACCAACAACGCGAAGGCCAACGCCCTGCTGACCAAACCCTACCGCAAGGGCTTCGAGCCGAAGTGGCTGTGAAAGTGATCGTGCTTGCTGGGACGAATGCCCCGCGTCAAACCGGTTGATATACTCCCGCCCCGACAGAAGTCGCGGCGGGATTTTTTGTTATCAGCCCTCGCAAATTGAGGTGGCTTGGTCCCCGACGCGAGCATGAGTTGGCCGTGTGGCACTCAGGTTCTCGAAGCAAAAGCACTCAGCAGTGAAGGGCAACCGCCGTGAAGAAAGAGCAGTTCTACGACTACGAGTCGCGCCTGTCTCGACCGATCAACGTGAAGATTCCCGAGCTGCAAACGGGCGAACGACTGCGGCATGTGATCTTCGCCGACCAGTTTACACGCGGGATTCTTGAACGAGTGACTCGCACCGCCGACCGCATTCGCACGGTCCACAAGTCGAAAGACGGCTGCCGGTTCTTGCGCGAGTTGCTGCCGCACATCAAGGCGATGCTCTACTTCACGCAACCTTCGACGCGCACGTTCTTGTCATTCATGTCAGCCTGTCAGTTACTCGGCGTCTCGTGCGCGGAAGTTCGCGACCCGAAGACATCGTCTGAGTCCAAACGCGAGTCTCCGATTGACTCGATGCGGATGTTCAGCAGCTACTTCGACATCGTCATCATGCGCAGCAATCAGCCTCAATTCGCCGAGTGCTGCGCGTACCTGATGAACGATCTGGGTGAGACCTCGCGGCGCAGTGTCCCAATCATCAACGCCGGTGCCGGTGCCGACGAACACCCGACGCAGGCGCTGCTCGATATCTACACGATCCAACGGGCGCTCACCTTCGATCACCCGAAGGACTCGAGCAAATGGACGTGGTTTGAAGAGCTGCGTCAGACCGAGCCGGGCCTGCGACGCGGCATCGGCGGGAAGAAGATCGGATTTTGCGGCGACGTGCGACGAGGCCGCACTGTGCGGTCGCTGTCGCGGTTGTTGACTCTGTACGACGACATGTCGATGTACTTCGTCTCGCCACCCCATCCGAAGCTGCGGATCGCTCCCGAAATGAAGTCGCTCCTGATCGACCGCAAGGCCGAGGTCCGCGAGTTCTCCACGTTCGACGATCCGTGCGGCTCGTCGTCGGTGATCGAGAACCTGGATGTCCTTTACATGACGCGGCTGCAACGCGAACACAATTCGCCCGAGGACGAAGCCGACTTCGCCAACCTCGATTTCAACCCGTATCGGCTCACCTCCAAGCTCGTCGCCCGCATGAAGCCCTACGCCGCGATCCTGCATCCGTTCCCGCGCGATGAGGAATTCGGCGAGATCCCCACGAGCATCGACGCCGATCCGCGCGCCTTCTACTTCCGACAAGCTCGCAACGGCATGTGGGTCCGAGCCGCACTGCTCGCCTACCTCTTCGATGTCGATTCGCAAATCGCCGACTACTACGAGAAGTACACGGCCGAAACGAAGGACTACAACACGGGCGTTCTGTGAGTTCGCGAACCGCTCGTAGGGTAAGCGTCTGGTTCGCCACCAGCCCCAAGTTCGCTCTGAGAAAGCGGGCAAGCGAGACGCTTACCCTACGTTAAGGACAGGCTGTTACCGAGAGTCCTTATGCCATCACCGTTCCCTGGAATGGACCCGTTTATTGAAGGCCAGAAGTGGAAGGGCTTCCACACACGCTTTATCGCCGCGATTGGCGACGCGTTGATGCCGCACGTCCGTCCGCGTTACGTGGTCGATGTTGAGGAAGACATCTATCTCGCCAAAGAAGATGGGACGCCAGTCACGATATTCGTTCCCGAAGTCTCAGTGGTTCGAGGTGCTGGTTGGATGGAAGACAATGACGGCGGTGTCGCCGTCGCCATCGAACCGACCGTTTTCACTCTTCCGATGACGGAGCCACTCGAGCTTCCCTACCTTGCGATTCGCCGAAGCGACAACGAGGAGACCGTCGCCATCATCGAACTCCTCTCGCCGACCAATAAGTCGTCGCGCGATGGTCGGGCCGAGTAGCTCGCCAAACGGAACTCACTTCTCCGCAGCCGCGCGCACCTGATCGAGATCGACCTGCTGCGCGGGGGCGAGCGACTCCCGACCGTCGAGCCACTTTCGCCGGGAGACTACTTCGCGTTCGTGTCGCGTGCCGAACGGAGACCGATGGCCGAGGTCTATGCGTCGCCGCCGGATCGTTCACTGCCGACGATCCCCCATTCGGCTGACCGACGGCGACCCGGACGTGTCACTCGATTTGCAAACCGTCTTCACCACGACCTACGACCGCGCTGGCTACGACTACACGCTCCACTACGACCGCAGTGTGGCACCGCCACTGAATGAGAGTCAGTTGGTGTGGTCACAGCAGCGTCTCATTACTGCCACGAAGTGAGCACCATGCCGATTAGGCAAGCTGACAACTAAGGCTCACGAATGAAGTACGACGTAGGGGTCTCACCCGTGCGAGAAGTTTCGTTGCGAGGCGTTGCGGACTTCTCGTTCTGGCTGGAGCGATTGGCGGGGGAAGGGCTGTTCCCGACGGAGGAGGGTGGCCGTGCGAGCCTTTTGATTTGCGCGGCAGAAAGCCGGTTCATGGGCCCCACTTTTCGAGAGCTTTCGATCTCCGTGTTCGTCAGCCGAACTCTCGGTGGAACGACTCGTGACGGAGCGTTCCTCGTTCAAGCCTTCAATTCGATCCGGTTCTTCGCCTTTGTCGAACGGATCCTCTTTCGGACTCCGTGTCACTACGCGGGAGTCCGCGTGGATGTCGGACTCCCTGCGATAGCCGAGGTGACGCGCGGTGGCCAGCCGCTATTGCGGATGGAGATGGCTCGTGACGAAGCGGCCTCTGCCAAAGTGCCTGAACGCGATGAGGTGCTTGAATTCGAGGGGCCGATCTTTCTCCCCGGCGCACCCGAAGGAAGGCCAGATCAAGGTCGGCTCTTCTTCTGTCGATTGCACGGTCAGACGCAGGGCCTTCCGTTCTTGCCAACAGATGGCGTATTGCTGCGACCGACGCCAGATAGCCCTGTAATCCCGTGACTCGTTGATTCCCACTTCGCAGGCGAGGAGTGGGCCATCCGCCGTGAAGCCACACATGGCAAGTCCAAGACGGCGAAGCGAACCGCGGCGAACTGGTTCGATGCGAATTCTCGGGAGTGACGCCGGTCGTTTGACCAGCGTGTACTCCGCAACAATCTCACTTGCTCGCGACAACCTTCACATTGACCGGCATCTCGGCGATGAGCAGGCTGCCACTCGAAGTGACCCGCAGTTTGACGTTAGCCACCGGCGTGTCGGCGGCCACTTTGGGGGCCTTCACGACGAACTCGAACTTGTCCTGATCGCCCGCGACGGTGACCGGTTGGACGGTGTAACCAGCGGGAAGGCCGGTGAGGGTCACTTCGGCTGGGCCCGTGAAGCCGGGCGTCCGTTGCAGGAGGCCGGTGATTTTGTGATCGGCTTCACCGACGACGGCCAACGTGGCGTCATCGACCTTCGGCGCGACGGCGTTCTTGATCTCGGCCCGGAACGGTTGCGAGAACGCGCTGGCGAGGACTCGATCCGAGTAAACGTGCGGCGTCGCTTCGACCTTCACCACGAAGTCGATCACCGGCTCGACCGATTCGAGCGGGACGACGATCTTCACCGTCGCCAGTTCGGGTTGATCGGGCATGATCATTTGAGGAGCCGCCGCGACGAGTGGGAAGTTGCCCGGTGCCGGGTTGTTCGGATCGCGGCGACGCACGGGTTCCGTCGAGTCGAGCAACAGCTTCACCGGGAGCGACTCTTCGCCCGCTTGCGGCTGGCGTTTGAGGATCATCGGAATCGGATGACTCACGCCTCGGAAGAGGACGGTGGGAAGCTGTTGAAGCTCGATGCCGAGACCCGACGGACGGATCGTGCCGACGGCCATTGTGTCGGTGAAGGTCGGGGCGACGACGCCCGTTTGCAGCCGCGCAGTCTGCTTGATGGCTGGGTCCGCGCCGACCGATTCGCCGAAGAGTCTCAACAGCGGAGCCGTTCCTTCTGCGGGCTTGTTCGTGCGGACCAGCCTCAGCAACGCCTTCCCCTGCATGTTGGCGGCAATCTCGTTGGGAGAGACCACGACGCTGTTGTCACCGACGACGCTCAGCTTGATCGGTCCCGCATAGCCCGCGCGGGTGATCTGCATCTCGACGATGGCCGATCCATCTTCGGGCAAGTTCACGGTCGGAGTGTTGAGCATCAGCGAGAACGTCGGTTGCCCCGCCGGTTCGATGACGAGGCGATAGAACGCGCGCGCGTCTCCGCGCCCAAAGAGGTCACGGACTTGCACGATCACTTGCGCGACGCCTGCTGGCACCACGTACTCCAACGACGGATCGCCGATAGTCGGTTGGTCGCTCGTCTGAGCAACGGCAGTCGTGGGCGGGTTCGCGAAGAGGGCGATCTCACCTTCGAGCGTCGAGCCGACCGAGTCCGATTGCAGCGTGAACTTCAATCGCTGTCCGGCGGTGACATTGAGCAAGAACCGATCGCGTTCGTTCTTCACGGCGACTCGGCCACTGATTGCGACCTGTTTGATGGGAGCCTGCGCGAACGTGGCATCGACGCGTTGAAGAACACCGTCAGCCGAACGGGCCGCTTCGACAATCTCGGTCCCGCGACTGACGGACATCGAAGGAACACCACTGGCCACACCCGACTCCAACGGTAACGAAAGAAGTCCGCTCGCGCTTTCACTGGCCGACGCGAAGATTCCCGCCAGCTTTGTTCCAGGTGCGAAACCGCTCCCAACCAGTTCGACTTCCAGTGGCCCAGACACAGCGGCAGCAGGCAACACGGCATCGACGAGCTTCAAATCCCCGACCTTCAATCGGAAGATACTCTGCCCCGGCCCGCCGAATGTCAGGTCGTGCAGCTCGATGTGATAGAGGCCGTCGCTTGGGAGAATCATTTCAGCTCGCGCGTCTCCCTTGAGTGAACTCTGTCCCCAACCGATGGCAAGCGGCGTCCCGGCTGGCGACTTGATCTCGACCACCGGATTGGCCGCGCCGCCGAGTCGCTTCAGTTCGACATCGGCCACGACACGCTGCCCCTTCGTTCCGCTGAAGTAAACGCGATGCTGCTGTCCGCCGGAAAGCATTCCGAAAAACGCGGCAGGCAACGTGGCGGGCGCTGCAGGAGTCGAGCCACCGACCGCGACGTGCGGCAAGCGGTCGAGAGCCAGCGCGACCGACTTGCTCACCCCCGCTTGCGACTTCACCCACAGCGGATAGATGCCGGGCGTTGTATCGGCGGGAATGGTCACGTTCAGCTTCAGTTGATTCGGAACCGAGCCTTCCGCAACCGCGAACTGCACTCCGGGAACAGGGAAGACCGCTGCCGGGTCTGGCCCCAAGTCGGTGCCGTTCACGATGAGCTGCGTCGTCTGGCCGATTTGCAGACCGGCTTGAGAGAGACTTCCAATCACCGGCACGATCGCCGGGACCGGTTTGTCGGCGGCGATGAGCTTCGCGACGTTGTTACCCGCCACTTCGAGGAACAGCCGCTTCACCTGAGGCGGGCTGAGTGCCTTGTCGAACAGCGAGAACTCGTCGACGACGCAGCTCAGATGCTCAAGGCCCGGCTCGCTCCGACCGATCGTCGTGGTGAACGAGTTGAGCAACCCGGCCACGTTGACGTTCGTGATCCACGCCTGGTTCCCTTGGACATAACCAGAGCCGGAACTGAGCGGCACCAGTGGTTCGCCGTTCGCGAACAGCATGATCCGGACATCGTCCTCGTCGGTGTCGTCGTCTTGCTTCGGAGCATCTCCGACGAGAAACGTTGCGGTGAGATAGACCAGCTTGCGATACGGCAGCGCCGCCTTCGTGCTGTAGGTGACGACTTTGAACGTGGTCCCGTCGTGAATGTAGACCTGAAAGTTGTCGGCCTGCATCGTGAAGTTGATGCCGTAGTTGGTTGATGCTGGGGCCGTCAATCCTCGCTTGGCAACAAGTCCGTGATAGGCCGCGTCGGTTGGCTCGGTCAGATTGACGACCATCAGCCCAAATGAGACCGCTTTCGTCGCATCGACATCGGCACCGTCGGCGATCTCAACACATTGCGACTTGGCTGCGTCGAGTTGCACGGCTTTCTTGCCGGTCTGATTCCAGAAGGGACTCGCCACACGAGCCGGATCGCCGACAAGTTTTCCTTCATCTGGCACCGCTCCTGCCGCCGCCGTGTCCAGTGCCGAACCACTCTCCTCATCGAACGAGAAGTTGACGACCGCCGTCGCACGAATGGCCCCCTTCACTTCATCAACCGCCTCTTGAGCGAACGCAGTCGCTCTGAGTAGTCCCAGTCCAATCAGAACAGCAACGAAACGAGCGTGAGAGATCATCGTGAATCGGTCCTCAGTCGGAAGGCATCAAGTGCAGAGCATCAAGTGGAAGGCAATCTGGCGGGATCAGTCAGGCGGGCAGTGGGCGAGATTCTACGAACGCATCAGACCGTTTTGAAGCGGCGAGTTGAGGCGAGAGGCAAAGAGTTTGAACCACGAATCAGACGAATACGCACGAATCTGAAGAGGAGGAGGCAGAATGCAGGCGATTGTGATTTCAGTCCGTTTGGCGAGTGATCGCGCGGTCAATGAAGGACGTCACCAAATCGCCAGCTTCAGTTGGGCCTTCGTCTCTCGTAACTTTTGCCTTCCCGCCTTCAGATTCGTGAGATTCGTGGTTCAAACTCTTCCTGACTTCCTCAGTAAAGCGCGGTCGAAAGCTTGCGTCGGAACTCGCTCGTCAGCTCGGAGGCGGGGCCGAGGATCGAGAAGATGTTGACCATCGTGTCCTTGGCGGCGGTGCGAGCGTCGCCGAAGTCTTGTTGGACGATCTCCAAGCAAAGTTCGAGTGCCTTGCGGTGTTGTGACGATGCCGCGAGGGCATCGGCGACTCGCACTTGCAGGACGAGATTCGTCGGATCGGCCTCGGCCGTCTTACGGGCTTCTTCGACTCCGCCACTCTCGGCGCTGGCGACGCGGAGTTCGAGTTCCGACTTGATCCGCTCGGCATCCGGTTCGAGGAAGCCGCGTTGTTCGAGAGCGGCGATCAACGAACCGCATTCGTCGAGTCGGCCTTGCTTGAGCAGCACGCTCGCCAAACAAATCTTCAACGGATCCTGATCGGGCATCAGCGCGAGTGCCTCGCGGTACTTGGACTCGGCTGCCTGAGGATCGGTCTCGACCAACGCGGCCGCTTCTCGCGCGAGAATCTGCGCGGGCGAAGGCAACAGCGGCGCGAGCCACTGTCGAATCTGCTCTTCCGTCAGCATCCCCTGAAACTGATCGACAGGTTGTCCATTCGCAAACGCGATCACGGTGGGGAGCGATTGAATCCCGAATGCCTGCGCGATGTTGGGTTCGGCGTCCGTGTTGACCTTGGCCAGAGTGAACTTGCCCGCGTACTCAACGGCCAGCTTCTCGAGCACCGGCGCGAGTTGCTGACACGGCTGACACCACGGAGCCCAGAAGTCGAGTACGACCAACCCTTCGAGCGAGCGCTGCATGACCTCCTGCTGAAACGTGGTCATGGTGACATTGATGACAAACGACGCTGCGGCGGCAGGAGCAGTCGCGGAAGGTGAACCAAAGGATACTGGTTCTGACATGAGGCTGGCCTTTCAATTCTCGGCAGGTCAATCAGGGAGGGGCCGGAGTGTACGAGTCACGAGAACGAACGGCAAACTTCACGGAAGGTTCCAACAGAGCCATCGCCTTTTTCAACGTAGATTGGGGCCAGCTCGGTTCGACCGCCGGTCCACCATCATAAAACGTCCAGAAATCATGGTGGGCCGGCGCGGCGAAGCGCCGCTGGTCGCCCCCGATATTTTTTGCAGACCCAACAAGGCGCTGGCCCTGAACTTCCAACGGCAGCTTGGAATCAACGGTCCCACCACCACGGGTGCGAGTCGGTTCGTTTGGCGGATGCGGCGGTGGTTCGGATCGCATCGAGGCGCGGGGCCTTGGAATCGGGGGGCGAGGTCAGCTTGTTCAGCACCTGTTGCGGTCGGATGGTGACTCCGCCGCCGACGAGGCCCACGATGTTGCTCCCCGCGCGCTTGTAGTTGACCAGTGACGGAACTTGCTTCGGCGTCGGATAGGTCGGTACGAGGAATCGTTGTTCGTCGAGCAGGGTCGTCATTTTCCAATCGACCTTGTGATCGAGCCGCTCCTTTTGAATCAACGCTGCGAGAACCGCCAAGTCGATCAGGTTTTGCAACTCGGCGAAGATCGGTGAGCGGTCAGCCAGCTCGGGATACTTCTCGGTGAACTGCTTGGCGAAGGCTTGAGTCGAAAGGCGTGTTGTTGCCGCAGCGGAGCGGTTGCCCTGTGCGTCCGACATTTCCTCCTGCGACAACAGTTGGACGCGCTGGCCCTCGAACTGGTAGGCGAGACCATCGTCGCTCCGATAGATCGCGTCGTAGAGCGGGACAAACCACCAGCGCTGAATCGTGTTTCCTCCGGCACCGATCATCGCCAGATGGCTCTTCAAGCCTTTGACGCCGGGGTTTTCGAGGCCGATGGAAATCCGCTTCATGCGGTAGTCCGCTTCGATCAGCGAAAGAGCAAAGTGAGTCTCGGCGGGAACGCCATCAACGCGCACGTTTTGCAGGCCGAGGATGTCGTCCATCTGTTTGAATCGCGCTTCGACGGCCGCCACGGTCGATGGTCCGCCCGCTTGAACGAACTTCTGCAACGAGGCCAGTCGTTCGGGAACGGGATCGATCGAGCAGCCGACTTCGCGCGATTTGAACAACGTCCGCAGGGCAACGGCGAGATCGTCCAGCCTCAGCGCGGGTCTGCCACTTTCGACCCCGATCATCCGACCGACGGCATCTGGCACGAAGCCCTCCGCCGGTCCCGCGATCACCAAATCCTTGTCGTCAGGAAACACGAAGACTTGGTCGATCCGTTGCAGCCCCGCGAGATAGAAGACTTCGTCGGGGATCGGCTTCCCCTCGGCAAGGCATTCCTGAACCCGCCTCTCCAGTTTCACCAACGACACCAAGCGTTGGTCACTCCGCTTGGAGGAATCACCCACCGCGTTCTTCTTCGCCGCCGCCTCGCGCCGCTTCTTATCGAGCACTCCCGCACTGTCATTGGCGAGGGCAAAGCTCACCACTCCTTGGGCATCCACCTTGATGCCGCTCGCGTTGTTTTGATTGTTGTTCTGGTTGTTGTTTCCCTGAGCAAACACTTCACCGGCAAGGACACCGCAGACAGCGATCATCAACCCCAGTGAACGGCGCGTCGTGTACATGATCTTCCTTTCAACAGGACACCAACCCGAAGCGAGAGCTTTGAAGTCACACGGACTGTTTTTTGAAGGCTCCCCTCCGAGCTTGCCTCGGTGGAAGCGATGATTGACCGCTAGAAGCGATGACGAACGAAAGATTTGGCCTCCGCCCAGCTTGTCTCGGTGGAGCCATGATTGGCAACTACGTACGCGAGTGAACAATCATCGCTCCACAGCAGGGACGATCTTGGCAGGACAGGACCCGCGGGGTGGCCCGGCTTGCTTCTCTATTAAACTGGGGACATGTGTAACAGGTTGAAGGAGACGAGAACGGGTTCCAAAGTCTGCGGCGTGGCCGGAGATACCGACTGTGGGGAGTGAGCGACTGGTCGTCATTCGTCACGGTCAGGTCATTCGCGGAGAACGCGGTGGATGTTTAATACCTCGGGACTGCCGCGTGGGGTTTGGCTCACGTCGAATCGGCCCAGCGTTTGGTGGGCGTAGAACACTTCATAGAGGCCCGCGGTTGGAGTGGGCCGCACGCCGACTGGCTCGCCACTGAAGGCTCGGCCGATGCGGGTCGAACGCGAGTCGAACTTGATCACGCCCTTGAGCGATGCGCGGCGGACGTGCACGTCGGGTGCGTACTCGATCACCGGCAGGGTCTCCGGGTACGAACGCTCGCTGGCGCGATAGCGACTCGCGGGAACTTCCAGGCTCAACGCTTCGTGAGGCCGCTCGGTGTTGTAGACCTGACGCCACGGATCGAACGCCTGTTG